>JAYWAR010000001.1:0-2744 GCA_043782285.1 Akkermansiaceae bacterium
AATCCATACTCCATCGGACATGCGCAATGACATCGAGCGGATTTTGATAGATGAAGCGGTGATCGAGAAGCGCCTCGACTCGATGGCTCTTGAGATCGAGCGGGATTTCCCGAGCGGAACCTTGGTGGTGATCATCCTGTTAAAAGGCGCTCTGGTGTTCGCCGCCGATCTTCTCCGGCGCGTGCCGCGGCCATTAGAAATCGAGTGCCTCAACGTGGCGAGCTATCACGGCGGGACGGAAAGCTCGGGCAAGGTTGATTTCCTAGACCGCCATTTCCCCGAGGTGAAAGGCCGACATGTTTTGCTGCTAGACGACATCCTCGACACCGGCCGGACCTTGCACGCGGTGTCGGAGCGCCTCATCGAAGAAGGTGCCATCGCGGTGCATACCGCCGTGCTGTTAGCCAAAGACAAGCAGCGGACCGAAGAGGTGAATGCGGATTACGTCGGCTTTGAAATCGGCGATGAATTCGTGGTCGGCTACGGACTGGACTACAAAGGGAAGTATCGGAATTTACCGTATGTGGGAGTGCTAAAGCTTTCCGCCGCGACTTGATCCAGCCGTCCAAATCCCCGGTCAAGCCGAAGCGCGACCTGGATCTCGCGAACGCCCCGTCCACGAAGATCCGGCTGCCGATCACCGCGGCATCCTTGAGCTAGCGGCTGCGACCGTGGAGCATTTTTGCGAATAACTGACTGCTAAGAAATTGCTTTTGAGATGAAGGCTGCTGAGAAAGCTCATGGGAGGATCCGAGAGCGGGGAAAAGAGGCTGGTCCGCACACAGCAACGCTGATAAATCAGTTGGCCAGAAAACAGGTTAGAAAATAGGTCTTGCGGTTCCGTAGGATTTGTCGATGAGTGTGCCGTCGTAATCGGAAAAAGGCGTTATCATTTGCGGATGACCATGCCCGTTTCGACTTCGTCATAATTTCCCAAGTTCGCCAAAACCCACACCGCGTTCAGCTTTTCCTCCGCCTTCCCCTTCCATTTAGAATTCATGGACTCTGGCATCCTCGCCGACTCCGGCCAGGCACTCGCCTTGGCTCCGCGCCAAAACCTTTCCCGCAACCCCAAAACCCAATAAAATAGAACCCAACAAATTGCCATGAGAACCCTGAATGTAACGAATATTTTCAATCGCGTTCGAGTCGTGATCAAACACTCCGCCCGCGCTTTGGTGACGGGTAGCTGGCTGTTAGCCGGAACCGCCCTTGCGGCACCTGCCAACGACGACTTTGCCAACGCTATTGATCTGACCGGCGTTGGAGTCGGCCAAACGGGCACCACCACCGCCGGCACTCAGACCGGCACCAACACCGGCACCGTCCCCACCGCGGCCACCTTGCAAGCTAGCGAGCCGGAGATTGTAACTACTCCTAACGGCACGACCAACACGGTCTGGTTCAAGTGGACCTGTCCGGCAGACGGAAATCTCACCGCCACCACCTTGGGCTCAACGGACCCCGGGGCTGCTGAATGGGACGCGGTGCTCGGCATTTATACCGGGTCTGCGGTGAATGCGCTGACGCCGCTTGGCGCCTCACCGCAAGATGGGGATGTTCCCGAAACCATGACCGTGGCGGTGACCAAGGGCACCACCTATTCCATTCAATTGGCTGGATGGGACAGTGCCGAGGCAGCCAATATTCTACTCAGTTGGAAACTGGAGCCCACGATGATAAGGGCCACCGCAGTCACGGCTCAAAGTAACTTTGGTCCTCGCCCACCCATTCGTGCCATCGACGGTAGCGGCATGCCCCCCAACAGTCCGCTCACGGCCAGTTCACCCTGCGCCACCGGCAGCGGCGACAACACCATGTGGCTGAGCAACAACACCAAGAGCACTTGGATCACGTTCGACCTGGGCAGCGTGCAATCCATCCGCGGATTCCACCTTTGGAACTACAATGAAGATGGTGGCCGTGCCAACCGCGGGGTGGAAACCGCTGGCATCTACGTCGGCACCTCGATGCCGGCCAATGGAGCGAGCTACGCGTCGCAAGGTCCCGCTTGGGGCACGCTGGCGGAAAGCTTCACCTTCACCCAAGCGCCCGGTGCCAACGGCTATACCGGAGAGGATTACTCCTTCGCCGCCCCAGTCATCGGACGCTACATCCAAATCTACGTCACTAGCGGCTTTGCTGGAGCAGACGCCTACACCGGTATTTCCGAAATCTCGTTTGCACCTACTGCGGCGAGGATTCTTACCTTCGGAACCAACGTCGTCGGGAGCGTTGCCGGCATTGACCAGAATTTGAAAACCATTACTTGGACGTTGCCGCCTGGAACCACCAACCTTACGAACCTTACGCCAACCCTTACGGTGAGTTCCGGGGTCAGCAATCCGGCTAGCGGCGCATTGCTGGTGTTGAACGGGTCCAACCAGGCGACCTACACCGTCACCGACACCGCCACCTCCCCCACCACCGAGAACATCTATACCCTGACGGTCAAAGCTGCGAAAGACCTTGTTTGGAATGTCGCCGGCGGCGGCGACTGGGACTTCTCCACCTCGAACTGGTTCAAACAACCGTCCGGTCCTTCCACGACCTTTGCCGATGCCGACAAAGTGACTTTCAACAATCCTGCCGGCGGCACGATCAACATCCCGTCAATCGTGACTCCCGGTACCACCACCATCGGTACCGCTGCCGGCGACTATACCTTCAGCGGAGCACCGCTCGCCGGCACCGGCTCGCTCACCATGGGCGGTTCCGGCACCCTCACCCTCGCCTCCGCGAAT
>JAYWAR010000002.1:0-7566 GCA_043782285.1 Akkermansiaceae bacterium
AGTCCTCGTCACCTCCTTAGATCCCATCGAGTTCCCCACCACCGTCATGCCCAAACATTACCGTGACCGAGGCGATGCTGAAAACGGCTTCGATGAACTTAAAAACCAATGGGGATGGGGCGGTTACACCTCGCGTAGCCTAGCCCCCAGCCGCCTGATGGCCAACCTCGTCGCTCTGTTTTACAACGGGTGGAATTTCTATCTGCGTTTTTACGATGAAAGACACCACCGCGAAGCCATCCGCACGCGGCCCATGTTGATGGCAGTAGTCGGTCGTCAGGTGCAGAGCGGCGGCCAGCGGACGGTCAAAGTCAGCATTCTGCATAAAAAAGGCGACCTTATTGTGCAAGTCGTCACCCAGATTAGCAAAGAGTGAAATCAGATCCGCGTCATCGCGGAGCGATGGACCGTGGACCAACATTGGACCCTGCTCTTGATCCGGTTACTCCGCCGCAGGCTGGGTGGAAAATGGTTTCCTGGCCTGCCAGCCGAGGCCGAATTACGACTCAGCGGGTGAAAGCTGACCTGAAATCGCACCCTCTTCCTCGCCAATAAACGCCTCGTGAAAAGGCGCCCCTCGAACTCGGCCATTTTCCTTTTCAGGTTAATTGCTGTTCGTCGGTTGCGCGATCGAGGTGAAGGTCGCTAAGCCATAAAATTTTTGCCGTGAGGGAGGGGGATCGTGATTTCGTGATGTGCATTTTGGGTAAATCGAGGGGGATTGATCCTCTCTTCACTTTTAAAACGCCCTGAGCCCGCACCTTGTAGAGGCCGATTCCTGAGAAAAGTGCCTTTTCGCGCGTCAGATTCAACCTGGTATGCCAAGATGGGTGGTTGTGGCACTCGCCGTGACCGCTAGGAAGAGTAACGGCCCACCTTCATTGGGGGCTACTTCACATCCGCTTCAAAATTCCATTCCGTATGAGTGTTTCGAAATGCTCGCGAATTTTTCCTACGGTCTCGGTTTCGTTGATTATCGCGCCCATCTCCATGTTGCGGATGAAGGCGTCGTCCGTGAGGTTGGCACTCCCGATGATCGCGGTGTCGTCGATGACGGCGCATTTGACGTGCAGCTTGCCGGGTTTATTGGCTTGGTTTCGCTCACGGTTCTCAAGGGGCCAGTGGAGCAGCCGGACCTTGTCGAGGCAGACATCCTTGAATGCCTTGGACGCATCGAAACTTAGTTGCCCCGCGGAGGCTTGTTCGCTTTCCAACAGAAGCGTCACCTCGACGCCGCGATCAATCGCATTACTGAGATGCTCGCACAACAAGGGCACGCGGTGTGCGGCGAAGGTGACGAGGAAAATACGATGCTGAGCTTTGGCGAGGAGATCGTAAAGAACCTGATCAATTCGCCGGATTGGGAAAGTGCCATTGGCGGGGCCACTCCAGACGATGTCGAGGACCCGCGGTGACGATGAGACCCAGGCGTCGATCACTTCGCATACTGCGGCAATCTCAGCCCAGGATGAAAAGGCGTGGTCTTTGAGTGCTTGCCTGAGGGCCCAGCTTTGATCCGGATTGAAAAACTGTCCCGCCAGATTGGATGCGGCCGATCCTGTTGGCTCGCCCGACGCCACACGCAAACCACCTGAAAAAGAAAGCCAGACATGGCGAGGAATCCGTTCCCGGATCACTCGTAGCTTATCGATGAACTCAGGCGGCAAAGGGTTCATTGTCCGGTGAAGAATTCGACTCCCTTGGCGGCGAAGGTGCCGAAAAGCGCATTGCGGTCGAGATAACGGTTTCCTTTTTCACAGGAAGTCTCCGGCGCGAACAGGCAGGCGTGACAACTTGCACCGTGGATGCCGCGCCCGTCACCGGTGGGCGGGTGCTCGGAACAAATAGGATCCGAACCGCAGATTCGGAGGGCTTCAAGCGCCTGATGTATCTGGCGGCCAAGGCTGGTGGGGTCACCGAGTTGCACCAAGCCGCCGAGTGTTCCCTCGCTATCGGAGGCCGCGGTGTAGAGGAGGATGCCAGCCATTGGCCCATGCTCCTCGCCGGGCGGCAGGCAGTAGATGCGTTCACGGATGCTGGCCGCGGTGTATCCACACTCCAAGGCGATCTGGCGCATCAGGGCGTGGGAAAGCGAGTGAATCAGCACAAAGCGCATGCCGGGGAAATGATCACCCGGTGGGTTCTGGTTGCGCATGGCCCGCCACACCTTGTGGGCTTCATAAAACTCCATTTCGAGACGCTTCACTTCCAGCTTGGCCTCCCACGCTTGCAGTGCCTTTTCGTTGAACCGGACAAAGATTCCTTCACCTCGAACCTCGGAAGCAGGCAACCAAGTAGGTGGTCGGCAGCATAAAGGCGTCTGCCGATCGTCGTCCTGCTGGTCCGCCTCGCTGAAGTCTCCCTTGGATTCCAACCGCGTAAAGGCGATGAGGGTTCTCACCTCGCGGACCATTTCCACGAGTGTCGTTTGTTCAAACAGATGCTGGTATCCCAATGGCGCGGGAACCCGCCGACCCCGGAACTCGTCGGTGTCGGGCAAGGGCGATGTGTTCGCCAGAAGCTCCCACTCGGGGATTTTCAAATCGGCCGGCTCGGCTTGCGTTGCCGAACCCGTGAGTTTCGCTTGGATAGCTGCCCATACCTGTTCCGCCGGAATCCCGATGAATGCGGGCAAATTTTGCGGCAGGAGCGCCCATTTTGCCACATCGAGTGATGGGATGTCTTTTAGCTTCACCCAATGCTTCTCGACGAGTTGGCCGATCTTGTCTGCGGCGCGCGGAATCGTTAGCGCGGACATCACAATCGGGAACCAACTGTTCGACGCGCCCAATAAAATGGTCTTGGCCTGTTGGTCGCAGCCTTTGGGATCGTTCATGCGCAAATGCGGGTGATGGCCGCGGCACGCAATATCGAACTTGTCCGTGTCGAAAGCATCCGCCATCCGGCGGTCCTTTTTGCACTCCTCACATTTGACAATGATGTCGGAGGCATCCCCCGCCACTCCAAATTCCCGGATGGTCAGGCGCGCACCCGTGCAAGGTTTGTTCTGATGGTGGACGAACTCGACCCATGGAAAGTCCGATAGGTGGCCTTCCCGGCACGCGAGAAGAAATCGAACGGGGATGACATTCGGCGGCCTCTGTGACGAGCAGCTCTGGTGAACATAACGCGTCCGGTCCGGGCGATACGGATCTTGAATCAATTTGAAATGACCGGAATCGATCGTGCCTAGCAGCGAACAAAACGGGCAGCGCAGCCATCGCGGGAAAGGTGCAACAGGCACGCCCTTCGCCGGTGCTGTTGGATCATTGTCGTCATCAAAAGTGACAGGGGGCAACATCAGCCTTCGCACCTGCTGGCCCATCCGTAGTTGCACCGCTGCGAGCAAGCGTTCTTCTGCGATCTCCTTGCATTGATTTTCATCCCAGTCGTCCAGCCCGAGGATCAGGGCTGACATGTTAGGAAGGTCCATGATCGCGCCCACCCCGAAGGTGTAGATCAACTGGCTGGGTCTGAGTTCTCCGAGTTCGTTCATGATGGGTCGCTTTGGCTGTTGGAGGTGGATTGGCGAAGACCGCGTGAATTCGGATCAAGGATCAAGTTCACCGTTCCTTCAACGTCGCGGAGACTGTTCAAGCAGGTGAACTCCTCCCATTCCGCGGCACCCGTTTCCTTGAGGAGTCCGATCACGCCGCCTGGACCGTCTCTGTAACCCAATGCGTAATCGTGCTGGTTGTGAACCAAGCTGAGCCACTTGTCCCGCCGTTCATCGAGCATTTTGCGGACGAGGACACCGACTGATGGATCACCGATCGCCTTTTCCGCCCGGTCAATGATGCGCTGCATGATCAAGGGCATATCTGGATCTGTGTCAGAGAGTTTTCCTGCGTCTTCGTTGGCGTTGAGGCTATGGTTCTTCAAGCGCATCATCGCGACGAGAATGCCGGCCAATCCACGCTTGAGCGCCGGGGCAGAAAACGGTGTGACGGAAAGCGCCTCAACGTGTTTGTAAAAGGTATCGTGGTAATGCTCGAAGGTCTCGTGATGGGATAAATCCCGCGGGCGCGCCCAGTTGAAAAGCGTGATGACGAGGCCGGGTCCACTGCGGGAGCGGCCAACGCGGCTGCTGGCCTGAATGTATTCCGAAGTGGTTTTCGGCTGACCGGCCACGACCATCAGTCCGAGTCGCTCGATGTCCACACCCACCGAAATCATGTTGGTTGCCAGCAGCACATCATAGGGCCGTGGCTGGGGCTGAATGTCAGCTTTGCGGTCAGCTTCGCGCTGGGTTTCGTGCGCCTTGTTGAACGTAGTTTCTAGCCGTTCAAGGATACCGGGGATGTCGGTGCCGGACTTGCGGGATGTAAGCTCCTCGACAGCCCCCATCCAGATCCGTCGCTTGGCGAGTCCACGTTGATCCGCATCACGCACACGGCTCCGGATGTCGTCTTCGACCAGGCGGCGGGTTCCGGCGAGTTCGCGGATCGAGTTGAAGTAACCTGCCAGAGTCATCCACGGGTCGGCGAGGGAGTCATATTTTTCATAGAGCACCTGCGCCGCACCCAACAGCGCGGTGTAAACGCGAATCATGGCCACGGGATAGCGACGGCCAAAGGCACAGATCCCCAGATAGCGGCGGCCCGGATATTGTTCCCCGGCGTGGCGGCGCAGCGAGAAGAAGCTGTCGTCGATCGAGGTGCCCTGAGGTGGGAAAATCTCCACCTTGCGGAGGAAGGTCTTCTTGATCTGATCGCCAGCTCTGCGGATCGTCGCGGTGGAGGAAACGACCTTGGGGCGAACGCGTTTGCCATCCACCGTCCAGGTGCAGAGTTCGTCCACTGCAGTTTCGTATAGCGCCACCATCGAGCCGAGCGGACCGCTGATGAGGTGAAGCTCGTCTTGAATAATTAGATCCGGTGGCCTGAGCGGCGCATGGTCCTGCCGCTTTACTCCGGACTGTCCCTTGTAAGTATTGTGAGTGCCGCTGTCGTCCTTCTCCACCTCCGGGGATAGAAAGCCATGGCGCTCACACAGGCCGTTGACTTGTCCGAACAAGTGCTGCACCTCGCCCTTCCAAGGCATCTGGGCGAACTTGTCCACCGTGGCGATGAGCAATGATGGCGGACGGCGATAGATTTCCTCGTCCACCACCATCACGGGTAAGCCCTCCTTCGGGGACTTTGCCTCGCTGAATTCGCAACCGCCCGTCGCATCGCTGCAATAGGTCACGCAGCGACCGATCTCGCTGGTGCCTTCATAGACTTTGATGTGGTGTTCGCGGATTTCCCGACCGCACCACGGGCAGGAAATGAGCTGATGGGGCGTGCCGCGGACGGTCGGCTTGCCGCCGGTCGAACTTTGGCGAAGCGCTTCCGCCGCGGACTTGAGGCTGTTTGGCGTGGCCTTAGATCCGACCCAGAGGCCGAGGCGGAATGGCACCGTGCCCCATTTGTGCAAGTTCGAGCGGCGGATCGTCTCACAGGCGCAGATCAGCGCTGCGGCCCGTTGGAATTGTTGGAGCGTGAGCAGGCGCAGCGTGTAGCGCATCAGCACGGCAATCCCATGATCGCCGCGGCGACCTTCGATCTCACCTTGCAGACGGCGCAGAGCCAGCGTGTAGGCGGTAAGACCCAGGTAGGCTTCCGTTTTACCACCGCCGGTCGCGAACCATAGCAAGTCGGCAACGGCATCGGTTGCGTGGCAGCGGTCCTCATGGCCCAGTTGGGTGAGGCCGGGCAGATTGATGATGACGAAGGCGAGCTGGAACACACGCCAACTCCGGTTTTTCGGAACGTCTAGCGGATCGACCGGCGCACCCGGCTGAAGTTCCTTTTTGCGAACCAGCCGCGAATAAGTCGAACGCACCCGTTGCTGCCACATCGCCCGGTTGGCAAAACGGAAGGATTCTTCAGCGAGTGGGTCCGAGGCTATTAGGTCGATCCCTTCACGTAGTCTCTCGCAGGCACGTTGGCAATTCGCGATGGCACGGGCCGCGGCGTCCTGGTGATGTTGGAGACGCTGGGTGGGATCAGCCGGCTTCAACACCTCGCGGGTGATCCACCGTTCGTAAGCCGTGTGGAGTTGGTCGAGCGAGGCCAGCAAATCCGCTTTGGGCATTTCCGCCAGTTCCTTCATGTCGAGGATAACTCCGCCGATGTCAGGGTTGTCGTGAATGTCCGGTGGTGTCTGCTGTTCGACTTCCGCCTGCGGGATGAATTCCGTCTCCACCGCGGTGGCGCGAACGGCGTCCGGTTGCGGAAGTGTGGTGTGGACGGATACCCCGTGGCCGACGACGAACTCCGGGCGAAACCGATAGAGCATTTCTAGAGTTTCCGATTCCTCGCGGGTCATCGTGTCCATCCGAGAAAAATCCCGCTGCTCGTCGTGACGTTGGAGAAAAACCGGGCGCGACGGGCTGCCCGCGGAACTGGCGCGAATCTTCGGCTGGAACACCCACGCTTCATCCTTTTTCCGATCCTGCTTTGGCGAAATGTTGCGGAGGAACACCGTCACCAGCCAGCCCTGGCCGTTCTTGCGAACCTTGCCTTGAAGCACCACCAGCGGATCATTCGTGGGGTCCGGCTCGTATGGGCCGAACAAGCCCGCCTTGAGCGGCAGCACCAGCGGTTCTCCTTCATGCGGTTCCCGCTTCCACACCAAAGCCGGCTCACCGTTGAGCTTCTTCACCTGCTTCTCGCTCTTCACCCTCCGGTAGCGGCCCCACTGGCTTTCGATCAGGATCTCCTTCTCGGCTTCCTCCACCATGAAAGACATGCCGATGGAGCTGGGGAAAAACGAGTCCTTCGCGCTGGTTGAGGCGTCGGTGGTCCCGACCTCCGGATCGTCCGCTCCATCGGTGCCTAGGCTGTCCATCGTTTCTCCCTCGACCACCGCGGACTGCGGGGCCAGCAAGCCGACAAGGTAGCGCCCGTAGGCGTGGTCCTCCCGCTGGTCGAGTTCCTCCTCCGGGCCTTTGGCAGGTCCGAGCAGGTCTTTGACGACCATCGCAGTGAGTTCATCGCGGATGGCGTAGGGGGAGGGTGGATTCAGTATTGCCAGTGTCTGCATGATTTTTGAGGGATGTGATTTTCGCAGGTGTGACTTGAATGATCAGCCACCAGACCATTTTTCGATACGCGTTCGACAATCCGGTTGCGGCAGAAAACTACCGCTTTCCAGGATCTTTCTAAGAGCTTCCAAGGCTTCCGAAGATGACAACGCATCTCTGGCGACGAGTTCATCCACCACCCACAAGGTTCCTTTCACCTCCATTTTTTCAGCGAGGGCTTTCCTCCGCAGGGTGCCGTCTCCTGTCATGAGAACCGCGTCCATTTTTCTGGCCAAGAGGGCCACCGATGCATCAGGGATGCTCACGCCCCAAGTTCGGGCCAGTTTTTCCGCGGCACTCCACTCGTTGGCCGCCGTGTCGGAAATAATCAATACTCCCCGCGAAACCAAGCCATTGGCCGCCGCTTTCTGCTCCGCGTCCGTGAGTTCAGTCAACACGAGGGATGTCGTGTGAATCTCATAACCCTGCGCAAACCAGATCTCCAGCAATCCGCCGTGAAACAGGTCGATCAACAGGTTCGCATCATGCACTAGAAT
>JAYWAR010000003.1:0-2725 GCA_043782285.1 Akkermansiaceae bacterium
CTCGCGTCCTCTCACTCGTCGCGCGGTCAAATTTTCCTTCTGATTCACCAATTTCCTTATGTCTGCATCCATACTCCGTCCCCCAGATGCTGAACCCAATGTTGTAAGAAACTTGCCCGTGATCGATGAGTATCACGGGGTGATGGTTGAGGATGCCCATCGCTGGTTAGAAGAAGGTGAACATCCAGCGGTGAAGGCGTGGACTGATGCCCAAAACCTAACGACGCGTGCGCACCTCGACGCACTCACCGACAGGGGACAGGTGGAGGCAAGGTTGATTGATATGTTTGCCAGGATCGCGCCATCCTATGGCGGACTGGTGTCGCGCGGCGGACGGATTTTCGGTTTGAAATTCCAACCGCCTAGAGAACAATGCCTGCTTGTTGTTCTCACCTCTGTCGATGATCTCAGCTCGGAAAGGGTGGTGCTGGACCCCAATGAAATCGAGCCGCGGGGGCAAGTGGCGTTGGACTGGTTTGTGCCATCGCCCGACGGCAAACAGGTCGCCGTTAGTTTATCCGAACATGGCAGTGAAGAGGGGACTTTGTATTTCTATAACACGGAAACGGGTCAGGCTTCTGATGAGTCAATTTGCCGAGTCCAATGCCCAACAGGTGGGGGATGCGCGGCGTGGGCACCCGATGGGAAATCGATCTACTACACCCGCTACCCGCGAGCAGGCGAGAAGCCTGCGGAGGATCTCAATTTCTACCAACAGATCTATCGTCATCAACTCGGCACCTCCGTTACGGAAGATGTCTATTCGACCGGCAGGGACTTTCCATCCATCGCGCTAACATCACTGAAAACTTCCAGTGATGGTCGCTGGTTGTTAGCGACCGTGGCGAATGGTGACGGCGGAGAGTATGCACACCATGTGCTGGATTTGCGGGCCGGTGCGGATGCTGCTTGGCGGCAGTTCACTCGCTTTAAAGATGGCGTGAAGGGCGCAGATTTCGGTTGCGATAGCGAGAGTTTATATCTGCGCTCCGTCAACAATGCGCCGCGGGGAAAAATTCTGCGCTTGGCTCTTGATGGCTCGATGGCGTTGGAAGATGCCACGATCATCGTTCCTGAAGACGGTGGGGTGATAGAGTCCTTCACCGTGACCGCCTCCTATATCTATGTGGTGGATCTCATCGGTGGACCCTCGCGGATCCGCCGCTTCGATCTCGCGGGTGAGAACCGCTGTGAGCTGCCAGTCGGCCTCGGCTGTGGGGTCTCTCCCTTGGTTGCCCTGACGAACGTTGACGACGATGACCGAATCCTCTATCGCCAGTCGTGTTTCATTAAACCGGATGCATGGTGGCTGTATGATCCAAAGCTGAAAGACGGAATGGGTGACTCTGTGATCACCGCGCTGGCAAACACCGCGCCGGTTGATTTCAGTGATATCGAAGTTGTTCGGGAGTTCGCGGTTAGTAAAGATGGGACGCGCATTCCACTCAATATCATGCGGCGCAAAGGGACTGAACTTGATGGCAAAAATCCCACGCTGTTATACGGCTACGGGGGCTATGGCCACAGCCTGCGGCCTCAGTTCAATTTCACGCAGCGGCTGTGGTTTGATCGTGGCGGGATCTATGTCGCCGCCAATATCCGTGGCGGCGGTGAGTATGGAGAAGAGTGGCACTTGAATGGCAACCTCACCCGCAAACAGAATGTTTTCGATGACTTCGCCGCCTGCGCCCATCATCTGATAGACAGTGGTTACACCTGCCCGGAGAAGCTCGCGGTGGAAGGACGGAGCAACGGCGGATTGCTGATGGGTGCCTTCTTGACCCAGCATCCACATCTGGCACGCGCCGTCGTCGCCCATGTGGGCATGTATGACATGTTACGCGTGGAACTCGATCCTAACGGCGCATTCAATATCACGGAGTTCGGCTCAGTCAAAAATCCCGAGCAGTTCCATGCTCTCCACGCCTATTCGCCCTATCACAATGTGGTGGACGGAACCAAGTATCCCTCAATCATGTTTCTTGCTGGCGAGAGAGATGGTCGAGTCAACCCTGCAAACTCGCGGAAAATGACCGCTCGTTTGCAAGAAGCCACCGCTTCAGAGAATCCCATCCTAGTGAGACTTAGCCCCGGCTCTGGCCACGGGATGGGCACGAGTCTCAGCGAGCGCATCGCCGAGCATGTGGATGTCATCACGTTTCTTTACTGGCACCTGGAAATGTGATTGATGGATTTTCCCAACTCATTGGGAGCAACTCCTAACGGTAGCCTTGCGGGGCCGGGCCGATGCTCCCTCCTGGCACGAACGTCGCCGGGAAGTTGATGGTTTTCTGGTCGTGGTTGCCTTTTCTAACGGCGGCGACCCAGCGCACGACTCGGCGGACGATGAGATCGGTATTCCACTCCATGTGGGCGATGGACGGATGGCACCATTTCAACTCCTTGTCGGAATCTGGCGAAACGAGCGACACCTTGCCCGGCACATCAATGTGGCGGCGGGCGAGAAACTGCATCGCTGCAATGAGCTTCTGAGTTTCATCAATGATCAGCGCGGTCGGCGGCGTGGTGCGAAACAGGCGTTCTAGCAGGGCATTAAATCCTTCGGGTGTTTCCTCCCAGTCGGGAAGATTGTAGGAACCCGTCGGGATGCCGTGAGCGCGGATTTCTGCGAGGACGAGGCGCTCAATGGTTCCCGGGATGGGTTTTCTCCGGCCCGCAAGTGTGATCATCACGATGCGGCGGTGACCATGTGCAATGAGTTGCC
>JAYWAR010000004.1:0-7548 GCA_043782285.1 Akkermansiaceae bacterium
CGGCAGTGAAAATTTTAAGTGTTTTTGTAATTTTGCTCGTTCCGATCTTCAGCGGTTTGGTGAGCTGCTCCAGCCAAGTCAAAGCGACGCGGCCGGTTACTTACCACTTCATCAATGGTCGCACGGCTTTGCTCAAAAATGGGCTCGCTTACGCGCCGAGAAATTCGCCTGCCGCCGTGAAACGCGCGATTGCAGCCGGTAATCGTTTACAACATGTGCCCTACAAATGGGGCGGTGGCCATGCCAAGCAACGTGATTCCGGGTACGATTGCTCCGGCTCGGTTTCCTACGTCTTGCGCGAAGCAGGCCTGATGAAAGGCTGCATTCCTTCCAAAGATTACTTCAGCTACGGCAGAAAAGGTGAAGGGAAATGGATCACCGTTTATACCCGGAATGGTCACGTTTTCATGACGGTTGCTGGCCTACGTCTCGATACCGGCGGCCCTGGCAGCGAAAGTGGGCCCCGCTGGAAGCCGCAAACCCGCCAAGGTCGAGGCCATGTGATGCGCCACCCTGCGGGCTATTGAAGCGCTGCGGTCAATTCTTCCAGCGACGGGAAAATCCGATCGGCGGCGGTAAAATCTAAAGCCGCGGTCACTCGGTTCGGTACCACCCACACGCTCATTCCAGCGGCCTTGGCCGATTTGACGCCGTTGAGTGAATCCTCGATCACCAAGCACGCCGCTGGAGCTAAGTTCAAGCGCCGCGCCGCCTCTAAATACAAGTCAGGAGCTGGCTTAATTTGCGGTGCATCGCCTCGGCAAACGACGGTCTCGAAATGCGCGGCCAGCGCCAATTTTTCCAACCAGCCATCTACCCAGTGATGCGATGAGCTCGAAACCACCGCTCGTCGCTGCCCTTGGCTGGCAAGTTGCTTCAACAAGTCGAGCGTTCCTCGCATCATTCCTTCGTCAGCCAAATCGGCCAGAATTGCCTTTTGACGTTTTGCATCCAAATCATGCCAGTCGAAAGCCAGCCCTGAGAGCTCCTCCAAGTGGACCTTCGGCGACCAAGTCGCAAAATCTGAACCGATGCAGTGGGTGTAAACCGCCAACGGCAAATCATGTCCATGAAGCTCGAAAGTCCTCAACCACGCTTGATAAATCGCCCACTCCGTATCGACTAAAACTCCATCGAAATCAAACAACACCGCAGAAAATGCCATGTCGTGGAAATGGCTTGTGAACGTAAATGCGGCAAGCCAGATCGTGAGTATCCGCAATTTTGTGCAAATGATTTTCCACGGATGGGTATCAGTGGTTATTCCGCATCCGGTCCGCCAATTTCCTGTTTAGGATTATTTGATGACCGAGTCAGATTCTGACTCGACGAGGTTTAAAATTAAGCAGACTGTACCAAGTTATGAACTGTCATTTGATGGCTGTGTCGATTTCGGGTTTGTGGGTTTGCGGATTGTTGGGGCCCTCAATCACGTTGGCGGGCTGCATTGCACCGGTGAGTGATGCCGCGGCGTTTGATGCGAGTGGCGCGGTGGCGGAGCTTGAAGTGTTATCCAGCGAGTCGAGTCTTGGGGCGGATCAGACGATTCAGACGCGGATCATTTTGCAACTCGTTGAGAGTTTCAAAGGTGAGGTTCCCACCCAGATTGAGATGACAGTTGCGGGTGGAAACTATGGGGGACGTTGTGATTTCCGCTCAGATTCACTGGCGCTTGAGGTGGGTAAATCTTATGTGTTGCTGTTGAATCGTGATTCCGTGGGAAATTGGTCGGCACACCCGCAGCATGCCTATCGGATGCCAGCGAAGCAGCGTGCGGCGGCGGATTTTTTCCGGAAAAAGGCACGCGGGCCACGGCCGCAACTGCTTGCGCTCGCGGCGGCGGAGGTGGTGGTTGGGCAGGCGAATTCCGGAGTTCCCAGCTCGGTGGTCACGCCGACCGGTTATGTTGAAACTGGCGGTCAACCGACACGCTTCAGCACCTGCGATGGCGATGACCCAATCCCTTACCTGATCGACGTTGATCCTACCAAATTGCCAACGGGCATGAGTCAAGCGGCAGCGATCGCGGCGGTGGAAGAGGCGATGAACGCTTGGGCGAGCGTTTCCTCACTCAAGCTTTACAATGAAGGCACTCAAGCGTTCGGGGCCGCTGCGAGTTCGATTACGACCCAAGATCGGCGTTTGAGAATTCAGCTTCACGACACCTATAATGCGATCACGACCGCAGGAGTTTTAGGGGTTGGCGGCGGGAGTTTCCAGTCGTCCTCGACCACGTTCAGCGGCGGCAAGGTAGGCACCCAAGGGTTTCAGGAGCGACTTTATGGTTATGTGATTTTAGAAAGCACGGATCCATTTATGCTCAATGTTGCCAATTTCAAACGAGTTCTCACTCATGAGATCGGCCATGCTTTGGGGCTTGCGCACTCGAGCGAGAATGCGGCAGAGCCGGATGCGATTTTAAAAGCGGCAACCATGTATTACAGCACGGCAGCAGGCTCGACGGGTGCGACCATTCAGGTTTACGACGTCGATCGGATTCAGTTTGGTTATCCGGTGAGTAACACCCCGCCATATACGATGGACCGAATCATTCCTGCGATCACCACGGATATCAGTTATGGAGCGTTGCCGAGTGGAGTGCTGGGGGTAAATTTGATTCAACTTTATGCGATGGATCGCCAAGGCAGCGCTGTGACTGCGGTTCTAACCAGCAGCACCGCGCTTTCGGGGACATTTTCCTTAACGGGGAATTTGCTGAGCTATACCCCCATTGGGTTTTTTGGAGATTCACGCTTAACGGATGCGCAAATTACGGCGGGAAGCTACTATGATAAAGCGTCGATTCAATTTAGCGATGGGGTGAATTTGAGTCGAGTGGCCAATTGCAGCGTGATCGGGTTTGCTTCGGATACAACGCCGTCGGATGGGCTACCGGATTCTTGGATGCTTGCTAACTTTTCGACGATCACTCCGGGTGCGGTGGGTTCTGGCCGTAATCCTGCGGACGATCCCGACAAAGATGGCCTCAGCAACCGGGTTGAGTTTTATTTAAACACCAATCCAAATCAGGCTAACAGCGGCCCGGTCAAACCAAGCTATCAGCATAGCACGCGGCAACTTGGATTTACCCCGATCCGATTTGCGCCGTATCGGATTGAGTCGTCGAGCACTTTGGCCAGTGGCTCGTGGAGTTTGCGGCGGCTGGGTACGCTCTATCAACCTAGCGGAATGTTAAATCCCAATTTTACCGGAAATCCGGCTCCGGCGAAGGAATTCTATCGAGTGGTAACCGGGCCTTAAGTGGGTTTTTGAGCGAGCATGGTGCGGAAGGTTAGGTTGATCCGCGGAGTGGTGATTTTTTTAGATTTTGGGATCGAGTGGAGCCAGTGACTCTGAGTGCTGTCTTTCATCACCAGGAGGCTAGCGCTTTCGAGCAGCACCGAGATTTTATCAGGGGTGCGTTTGTGTTTGAGGCGAAATTCCCGCGCCGCGCCCAGACTGAGCGAGGCGATGGTGGTATCTTTGCCGAGAGATTTTTCGTCGTCGCTATGCCAAGCCATTCCTTCGTTGCCATCGTGATAGAGGTTGAGCAGGCAGGAATTGAAGGTGCTGAGGGTGAGATTTTCGATGAGAGCTTTCAGCGTCGCGAGTTCCGGCGTCCACTGGAGAGCTTGCTTGGTGGTGCCGGAGTAGGTGTAGGAAAAATTCGAGTCGCCATACCACGCGACTTTACGGGCGGTAATCAGGCGCTTGCCGAAAATGACGGCCTCGTCGTTTTTCCAAGGAATCTCGTGGAGCAGTGTTTGATAGTATTGCTGGGTATTTGCGTGGCTGAGGATCGGGTCAAAATAATTCACCGTGCCATCGCATGGGAGGAGGTTGGCGGTGGGATCGTTGCGGAAGAGGTCCATGCTAGGGTCCAGTGGTGGTTTTCAAAGACGGTTATTATTTAGCTTCGCGAGCGAGGAGGATTCGTTTGCGCTCGATGCCCCAGCGGTAGCCGGAAAGTTCACCGTTGTGGCGGAGGATCCGGTGGCAAGGGATGGCGACGGCCAGCGGGTTGGCGGCACAGGCTCCAGCGACGGCGCGAACCGCCGTGGGGCGGCCGATTTTTTTGGCGATTTCAGTGTAGCTTTGGGTCGAGCCGACGGGAATATCGCGCAAGGCCAGCCACACGCGTTGTTGGAAGGGGGTGCCGCGGAGATCGAGGTTTAGACTGAGTTGAAGTGTGGGTTTTTCGACGAAGGCGACGACTTTGGCGATCAGGCCTTGGTCGGCTTCATCAGCGGCGATGAGTTGAGCTTTGGGAAATCGATTCTGTAACTCGACGGCGAGCGCGGTGGACTCGTCACCCAGCAGGATGGCGCAAATTCCTTTTTCCGAGAGGGCAATGAGGATTGAGCCGAGGGTGGATTCTTCCACCGCGAAACGCAAAATTTCGGCGGGAGTGGTCATCGATTTAGCGGAGTTTACTCCGAAAGAGTGATTGAATTTCCTGTGGGTTCTTGATGATGGCTTGGGAGCAATTTGCAGAGGTCATTTTGTGAGAGTTCTGAATGGTTGGGTCAGCACCGGCTTTCAGGAGCATTTCGACGAGCGGTTTGTTGTTGTTTTCGACGGCGATCATCAGCGGCGTGCGGTCGTCAATATCGAGATCGTTCAGAGCGATGTTTTTTTTGCGCCAGCAGGAGGGCACCGAGGGATGGGGCCCGGCCAGAAGCGGCAGGGCGCAGGCAGGATCGAAAGGAACCATAGACTGAGCGTTTTCATGACAGTGGAATTTTAATTCGACAGATCGAATTTAATTTTTGCACGCGTTTGGCGGGCGCGCGAGGAATTTTTCCACGATACGCAGCCATTGCCGGGTGGGAATTTCTCGGTTATATCCAATTGAGAAATGAATTCACCTGCCCTGCGCTATTGTCCGGATTTGCTGCATTATTCGCGCCGAAACACCCGTGAGGTGATGGTCGGGGCAGTCGGCTTGGGCAGCCAGCATCCGATCCGGGTGCAGTCGATGATCACCTCGGATACGCGCGACACTCCGGCATGCGTGGCGGAGGTGCTGGGTTTGGCGGCAGTCGGCTGTGAAATCGTGCGGATCACCGCGCAGACACGGGTTTATGCGGCGAATTTGGCAAACATCGCCCGCGAAGTGCGGGCGGCGGGCTGCGAGGTGCCCTTGGTGGCGGATATTCATTTTAAACCGGATGCCGCACTCGAAGCGGCAAAATGGGTGGAAAAAATCCGGGTCAATCCCGGCAACTACGTCGATAAGAAAAAGTTTGAGATCCGTGAATACAGTGACTCGCAGTATACGGAAGAGCTGGAGCGGATTCGGCAGCAATTCACGCCATTGGTGTTGCGCTGCAAAGAGCTCGGGCGGGCGATGCGGATCGGCACCAATCATGGCTCGCTTTCTGATCGGATCATGAATCGCTACGGTGACACCCCGCTGGGGATGTGTGAGAGCGCTTTAGAATTTGCCCGGCTTGCGCGGGAGCAGGGTTATCATAATTTCGTATTTTCGATGAAGGCATCTAACCCGAAGGTGATGATCGAGGCCTACCGCTTGTTAGTCGCTCGCCTCGATGCCGAGGGGGCAGACTGGAACTATCCGATTCACCTCGGGGTGACCGAAGCGGGTGACGGTGAGGACGGGCGGATCAAGAGCGCGATCGGGATTGGTTCGTTGTTAGCAGACGGCATCGGCGATACGATTCGGGTCTCGCTTACGGAAGATGCCATTTTTGAAATTCCGGTGGCGCAAGCGTTGGTGGCTCCGTTTGATCAGCGTGATAAGATGAATCCGAACGGTGGCACTTGGGAGGAAGTGCTTGGAGCGAGAAGCCCCAAGCAGAGTCTGGAGCAAGATGCTCCATTGACCTCAGGTGGCATCCGTCCTTCTTACGATCCGTTCAGTTACGAGAGACGCAAAAGTTCGACGCTAACGATCATGGGTCACGCGCTTGGTGGTGACAAAACAGTGCGGGTTTTTACCACTCAGGAGCGCTGGAATGCGATCGCCCACAAAATTGCGGGGATGGGTGATTTCAAGCCGGAGATCATTTTCGAAAAATCAGGGGTGATTGAAATCGACCCGCGCGATCCGCTGGCGATTGCTTTGATCAACCGCGAAGCCGAACCTAGGCTGATCACGGTGAGTGATGGGTTAGATCTGGAAGTCGTTCATGCCTTCCGCCAGTTGGCGCTTGAGGTGGAGCCACGGCATCCAATTTTGCTCAAAGACACCTTATGGCCGCCGACGGGAGTTACCGATTTCAGTGCGGCGCTGTTACCCGCGGCGCAGAACATCGGCTCGCTGCTGTGTGATGGTATCGGCGATGCGATTTTGATTCGCGGCGAAACCGCACCTGGCCAGTCGTTGCGGTTGGCATATAACATTTTACAAGCGGCGGGGACGCGTATTTTCAAAACCGACTACGTTGCCTGCCCGAGCTGCGGCCGGACCCTGTTCAACCTGCAGCACACCACGCAGAAAATTCGTGCGGCGACTGGCCATCTCAAAGGGGTACGGATTGCGGTGATGGGCTGCATCGTCAACGGCCCCGGTGAAATGGCAGATGCAGACTTTGGTTACGTCGGCGGTGCTCCTCACAAAATCAACCTCTACGTCGGGAAAACTGCAGTTCAGTTCAATATTCCCGAAGCCGAAGCCGTCGCCCGCCTGACCGAGTTGATCCGCGAACATGGAAAATGGGTGGACGCGCCCGCCGTAGCGATTGTAGAGTCACAATTCGATGACTGATACCGACACTCTCACACGCACGGATGAGCAAACCACACCTGATCTTCCGTGGCAGGCTGTGGTTCACGACGATCCGGTCAATTTGATGGATTACGTGACTTGGGTCCTGATCAAAATTTTTGATTATGAGGAAAAGCAAGCGACGGAATTGATGATTCAAGTCCACCAGTTGGGCCGGGCGATCGTCTGGACGGGAGGCCGCGAAAAAACCGAGTTTTACGTTCAGCAACTGCAAGCTCATCAATTGAAAACCACCTTAGAACAAGCCGTATGAAAGCGATGCCTACCCTTGAAGGCGGACTCCGTATCGACTCCGAGGACGTCAACGACTGGGGGATTTTGCGTTCGATCCTTGGCGATGCCAACCGCAGCCCCCTCGATTTGGCCAGCCGTCTCGGTGGGTGGATGACTCAAGAGGCTGGTGCCGAAGACTGGAGCGAATACGTGGTGCCGGATCTCCGCGAAGGATTTCAAGACGAGCTCGCTCAAGTGGCGGCTTCGATTGAGACGGCGGTTTTTCATGCCGGTGGTGGGCCCGGTCCGATTTGGATCACCCGCGAGGACGTTTTACCGTGGTATAGCTCGCTCAACCAAGCGCGGCTGGCGTTGGAAGACCAATTCAGTTTTGGTTCCAGTGAAACTCTCGATTCCGGCAATTTACCCCCTGAGCCGCAAGCGGCTTGGATGCGGTCTAAGTTTTATTGTGCGATCCAAGGGCTACTGCTTGCTCACGTCATGAGGTGAGCGAGTCGAGATTTAGCGAGCCCGGCCAAGCAATTCAAGCAGCGCCTCAAAAACAGCCTGCGGGCTTAAATCCG
>JAYWAR010000005.1:0-7544 GCA_043782285.1 Akkermansiaceae bacterium
CGTGGTTCAGCAGGGTGCAAGTGCACGTCATTTAATCCGCTAGGTGGCTCGCCAGAAACACGGGATGGGTAGTAATATTCGATATCATTGTCATTTCTCCCCAATAAGTTCAAACAATCGATCGCAGCCTCCCAAGTAGGTTGACGATAGCCGATCCTGGCATTGATCTGCCAACTTTGCCGTGAATTAAAGCTACCATCTTCTACGAGCGGGCGGGCACCGAAAAGCAAGGAGCGCAGGCTGCCGAAAAAACCGTCACCTTTGCCAAGGGTGATACCAGTATTCATGGTGACTGGAACGGCCCCCGGGATTTCATCATGAGGGCCAGACTTGAGTAATTTGCCTTTGCTTAAAGTGAGTTCATTATCGATGAGTAGCCATTCAGCGAGGTTCCAGTAGCTGGTCCACTCCATGCCGTAACGCGCGGTTGCAGGCCCTGCTTCTGAGGTGCCAGAATCACCGACATAGAGTAACTCGGAATCGCTGTGTAGATAAAATAAGGCTAAGGTGCTGACAACTCCGGGGATTGACTCGCTGCGAGTACCCAGCTCGAAACCGTAAGTGCGGACTAACGGATCAACCGCAGCAACAGGGAGTCCGCTGACGGGATCTTCTTTGATCAAAACACCGCGAGCATCGTTACTGTGAAAGCCCATCCCAGCATTGGCGTAGACATCTGTTTCTGCCCATGGGCCGAAGATTAAGCTCAATTTGGGACTGATGATCCCAGCGTTCTTGTTGCCTGAGTTAGCTGGATTGTCGCCAGCGACTTTGAAGTAGAATTCGTCTGCTCGAATGGCGGGCTCTAGCCTAAACCAAGAATTCACATGATACTGAGCGAGGCCGTAAATGCCGAGGTTGTTTTCAGTGACATCATCTTCTCTCACGGTGTTGAGGCGGACGGTGTCTTTGGTGTGATACAGGCCAATTCCGTTGATGAAATCATTGCGTGATTGAATGCCGAGCGTAAAAGAGTCTCGAGTGCCAAAGTCCCATTTACGGTTTATTTCGCCACCAGCCAACCAGCGCCCGTCTTTTTGTTCAAACTGATCACCGTTGACCGGATCATTTAAAAAATAGGTAAAGTTTGAAAAAAGGTTGAGATCGTATTTGCCAACATAGAAGTCAGCATGGGTTTTTCCATCTGGGTTATCATGTTCCCAAGTTCCCATTAGACTGTAACGACTGGATTTACCACCCACGCTGTCATCAACATTTCCGAGCCGGTCAAGACTGCCGTTATTGATCAGGCGTTGCGGGATCTGGTCGGTAGAATCCCAATTCGCCGTGTAAGTCTGAGCAGTTAGGCTGAATGAGTCAGGGCCAGACTGCTTATAGTATTTAAGGAATCCATTGATCCGTTGGGCGTTGCCTTGTTGGTCCCAAGGACCGTCGTAGTAATTATACTCTAATGCATAGGTTAGCCCGGAGCGTTGATTGCTGGGGGCGACGAGCGGCCCAGATTTTGCCTCATTCTGATGAGGCGGCGCTAGATTCGAGAGGTCGATTGTATCTGCCAACAGACCACGAAAGTAGTTGTGTTGGCCGAAACCGAAGAGAGCAATACCTTGTGGTAGCATTTCGAAGAAATGGAATTTTGCCGCGCCAGCAGTGCTAAAGTCACCGAGTTGACCGTAAAACGGTCCTTTCCAGTAATCTAGGCTTTCTACCAGCTCTGGAATAATCGGATTGAGGTCAGCATAGCCTTGCCCGTGAGCGTGGCTAGCTAGATTGATGGGTTGGCCATCCATCGAAATATTGAAATCTGTGCCATGATCGAGGTTGAAACCGCGGACAAAATATTGGTTTGCTTTGCCGTCGCCTGAGTGTTGGGTTACAATCACTCCAGGTACGATTTCTAGCAATTCTCCGCGACGAAGATAAGGTCGTTGAGAAAGTTCCTCAAAGTTTGCTTGGCCTTTGGAGGCACTGGATGTGATGCCGATGAGACTCTCGGCTTTGCCGGTGACGACAAGTGTCGCGAGTGTTTGTGGACTGTTGTCTGTGGGTGGAGTTGCTTCTTGTGCGGAGGCCGTGATTGTTAAAACTAAAAGGCAGAAAAATTTCATGATTGAGAAAGTTAGAGGTGGAATCGAAATGTTAAGTCGATAATTTACCGTCTGAACATTTGTCCACAACGGTGCGACTATAGACCGGGCGATGTGCCTGGTCTTTTTGTTGGCAAGTGCCAACTCGATTATCCAAGTCTCGGCGGTGGCCCTGGTGGGGCTTGTGGCCATGCCGGAGTCCAAGTTCGCATGCAATCGGTGATCGTGAAATTTTTAGTGAGAGCTAGGAAAACGATCGGCGAGATTTCCCACGTGATGACCGGAAGCTTGGTTTTTTCCAGTTTCAATTTTGATTCCTGAGTCAAGGGCAATGACTTTGTTTTGTGGGCTCGAGAGTCATTCGTTGACGCCAGATCCAACTGAAAGCCATCGGACTGCCAAGCGGAAATCGCGGCGGCTTTGATGCCGTGGTGCGGGGTTTCTATCAGCGCAAGTTTACAAAACGTCGTGATTTGCAACAATACCAATGGACCCCCTAAAAGCTGGGCTAAGCCCAACAGATAAAGGAGTCGGAGTTTTCCGGAGCGGAAAAAATTCATGGCAGTGCAGGATGTGAATTGCTTTCGAATTCGGCAAGCTTAAGAATTTAACTATTCGCAAACACTCTAAGTAACAAAAATGACCGTGCAAATTTTTTCTGTAAAAGTAATTTCTAAGTTTGGCTGAGAGGTGGGTTTACGGGTTCGGTTTAGTTATGATGAGGGGAGTGTCAGATAGGTTTTTCCGATTTCCCAGTTGCATGCGGCAAGTTTAGATCTCAAAAGAGAACCCTCCAAAGGTGAACTTCGAGCCATTGCGACCAGATATTTTCTAGGATGAAGAGGGGCACCCCATAAGCTGTCTCGATATGGCCGACGCTGTGGAAGGCGTGAGTAATTCCTATTATCCAATTTTAGAGGACTTGGGGGGAGTCGTCACTCGCACTCCTTTCAACGACCCAACGCGCCTCACCAAGGGATAGAGTCCATCGCGCATTTCATCGTAAACCCAGAGCTTAAGCCTACGGCCTGAGGGCAATTCTAGCCCCCTTCAATTTCTCTACGAGTCTGACCTCGGATGCACTCGCAGCTTCCTCATCTTTCTTCAAGTGGCTTGGACGGGCGACCTTTCCCAGCTGATCGTAGATGGAGTGGGTTCCGAATTCGATGCCATGCGCCTCCTTGAGCCAAGCTTTGGCTTGGCCTGCGGTTCGAAATTATCCCGTCTTGAGCTTTTCGGTGAGTCGGCCGTGGCCTCTGCCGTCATCTTGCCCTTTCTTCCCGAGCCCTCTCCACGCGTGAGTAACGCTTCGATACCACCGTCCCGGAAGAGCTTGGTCGTTGATGCGATTGCGGTGACGGCCTAACAACTTCGCAACCTCGTTAATTACCACCTCCCCTTCCAGCAGCAGCTTGATCGCCAAGAGCCGTTCCTTTTTCCAGCCCGCCTCCTCGGTGCCATGTCTTCTGACGACCTCGAATGCTTCATTCTTAGGGTCGATCTTACTTCGTTTTGAACCCATGCACCTTGGACAAGGCAATCCACCTAGAACGCATAGAGTTTTCCGCTGAATGGTATTAGGCTGTATTACGGGGATTTTGAGATGTGAAGAGCCGGAGATTTCATTTTAAAGGTAGTTTTGCAGTGCTTGGACTTCACCCTAAATCCCGGGGAAGCTGGCTCAATGGGTTGTGGTTTTGACTTGATCCAAGTGAGCTCTTGGCGCTGATTGGACGGGTAATTTAATACTTCCAATTGTTTCTTATGAAAAAATACATCACAGAATTCATCGGCACCTTTTTTTTGGTGCTAACGATCGGCTGCACCGTCATTCCCGGAGCAGCAGGAGTTATTGCACCTCTCGCTATCGGTTCCATACTGATGGTGATGATCTTTGCGGGGGGGCATATTTCGGGTGCCCACTACAATCCTGGCGTGACTTTGGCAGTTTGGTTGCGGGGCCGTTGCGAGACTAAAGATGTGGTCCCCTACGTTCTTTCCCAAATCATCGGTGCGGTGGTTGCGGCTGCGGTGGTCGGTTTCCTTTATGGCTCTGGCACGCCGATGACGCTGGCCAGTGTGCCAAAGGCTTTTTTGGCTGAATTACTATTCAGTTTCGGGCTTTGCTATGTGGTGCTCAATACCGCGACAGCCAAGGGGACGGCCAATCAGTCTTTCTATGGTTTGGCGATTGGTTTCACGGTAATGGCCGGAGCTTTTGCGGTCGGTGGCATTTCGGGGGGGGCTTTTAATTCCGCGGTGGCCATTGGTGCGGCGGCGATGAAGATGTTGCACTTCGCGGATATCTGGATTCACATTTCAGCGAATTTGGTTGGCGGAGCTTTAGCCGCAGCGGTGTTCAAGTTCGCTAATCCAACCGATCGCTAAGATTTGCGGTGAAAACTTAAATTGGCAGTCCTTGGCGAAAGCGAGGGACTGCTTTTTTGTGGGCTGAAATCCAACCCGGGCCCAACTCAAAAACGCGAGTCCTGTGGATTTCCGCCGGAAAGAATGTAGGCGTAGAGGTCGAGCACTTCGTCTGGGTTAAGGGAGTTGATCATTGCGGGCGGCATCATTGAGACTGGGTTAGGTTTGCGGCTGACGATGTCGGCATCCGCGACGGTGGTGAGCGCGTAGGGAGCGAGTGCACTGGTCATGACGAAGAGCTTGTTATTTTCCTCAACCACCACGCGGCCAATCACGTTTTGGCCGTTTTTGAGGGTGAGAATTTCGCTGGGGTATTGGTCGCTGATGACTTTGGAAGGCTCGGTGATGCTTTCGCTGAGATCTTGAATGGTGTAGCGGTTGCCGGCTCCTGTCAGGTCGGGACCGGTGTTGCCACCTTGGCCAGCGAAATGGTGGCAGTTGATGCAGAGCGCGGCGGAAAACATCGCTTTGCCTTGGTCGAAATCACGTTTTTTCAGGTTAGCCTTGGCAAGGGCGACGATTCCGGCGCTGGTGTAGACTTGGCCGGGGCCTTTTGGTGCCACCCTCGGGATGGAGGTGATGGGCGGGATGGAGGTGGCGAGGATTTTCAGGGCGCTACGCTCGCTGTCATCAGTCACGCAGTTGACTAAAGCGAGGTTGCAGATGGTTTCGATGAATTTGCGGAAACTGTTGCCACCATTCCATGAGCGAGTAGTGGGAAACCAAGCAAAATAGTTTTTGCGGAGTTCGGGGGTCCAACCGATGCGGGCCTCGCGAAGGACGTTGGCGTAGAAGATCGCTTGGCGGTTTGGGTGGCTGCTGTGCATGCCCTCGACGGCTTTGGAGTAGGTGTCATTGCGGGCAAGAACGGCCTCAGGGGTCATGGTGATTTCGGAATCAATGACGGTGGTGAGCAAGGGGACGACTTTGGCGACGAGGGTCGGGGAGTCGAGGTAGGCGAGGACTGAGGCGAGCTCACGATTGACTAGGGAGTCGGAGGTGGGGAATTGAGAATCAAGGTGCTGGACGATTTTTCCGCAAACTTCAGGGGTAGGTTTACCCATGTGGATCAAGCTGAGTTGCCAAGCGCGGAGGTAAGGGAGACGCAGTTCTTTGGGGAGCTTGGCGAAATCGAGGCGACTGAGCGCGGTGATGATTTTGGGCTGAAATGATTTTTCGCCGAGGCGGGCCAGCGCAATGAGTGCCTCAATGGCAGCTTGGGGCTCGGTTTGAGTGAGAGCTGTTTGCGCCCACTGGGCAACTGGCTGGCGCTCGATTGCGCTGCGGGCGGCAAAGCGTAAGAAGCGGTCTTTACTCGCAAGATTCGGCCATGCTTGAGCAAGGGCTTGTGAGGTGTCGGACTCGAGTAGGTGACGGAGTTTTGCCTCAACGGTCGGAGGGATGGGTGCGGCCAGCGTGGTTGATTCGCTGCCGCTGTAGCTCACGCGATAGAGCGCTGATTGGCTTTTGCGGCCGCCGATGATGAAATACATGGCTCCGTCTTGTTTGCGAATCAGAGCGTCGGTGAACGGCAGTGGCTTGCCGGTGACGAATTCTTCTTTGACTGATTTGAAAGAGGCTCCATTTGGTTGGTGGTGGATTGCCCAAAGGGTGCCAAAAGTCCAGTCGAGGGCGAACATGGCGCGCTGGTATTTGGCCGGAAATTTGGCCCCCGTACCGAAGATTACGCCGGTAGGTGAGCCCGGGCCGATATCGAGCGTCGCAGGCAGGGAGTCCGCATAGTAATCGGGCCAACGGCCTGAGCCAGAACGCCAACCGTAATCTCCACCGCTGACGAGGTGGTTGATCCGAGTCGGCACGTACCAAGGAGTTCCCATGTCCCATTCCATGTCGGAGTCGTAGCCGAACAGCTCACCGTTGGCATCGAAAGCAACGTCGTAAATGTTACGACAGCCCCCGGCAAAAATTTGAACATTTTTGCCGTCGGGATCGGTTTGGCCGACGTAGCTTCCGGGAGCGAGGATGCCTTTGGCGTGGCCGTTCGGATCCCAGATTCGGGGGATCAAATGGTCTTCCGCGGTGGCGACTAGGTGGCTACGGCTCAAACTTTTTGGTAACTCGGTGTGATTGCCGTTGACGAAGAAAATCGATTTGCCGTCGGCAGCGAGGACTAAGCTGTGGACGCCGTGCTCGCGGCTGCCGTTATCGAACGGAATCAGGTAATCGGCGTGATCGAATTGATCGTCGCCATCGGTGTCGCGTAAGCGCCATAGGCCTTTGCTTTTAAACTCGTTGACCATCAAATAAAGGCTATCAAATGCGTATAGTAAGCCATGGGCACCGCCGAGAATTTCACCGCTAGGGCCCTTGGGCAGGAGCAATGGCTCGACCTGAACTTGGGCGGCTGAGCCACTGGCTGGAAGGGTGATGCGAAAAAGGCCACCGTATTGGTCGCTGGCGATTAGGCGGCCTTTGGCGTCCTGGGTGAGAGAAACCCACGAACCTTGTTGCTCTTTAGGCACCGAGTAAATGCGCTCGGCTTTAAAACCCGCGGGAACTTGAATCTGGGTGGAATCAGGCAACTCGTGATTGTCAGTGGTCTCGGGGCTGAGGGCCTTACCCCATGGCTTGTCCCCGTAATCGGCGACCACCACAGCAGGCTGAGATTCCGCGCTACCGCTGGCTGTCGCGCGCCAGTCCGCGCCGGTTTCCAGCAGAGTTTTTTCGCCGTTGTCGGTTTCGATGTTGAGGGTTGCGACGAGTCCAGCAACAGAGCCATTATTTTTGGCATCGAAGCGAATTTCATTTTCGCCGGGTTTGAGAAAGGGGTGGATCATCACCTCGGTTGGCACATTCCAATTGGAATTCTCGGTAATTTTTTTGCCGTTGACGAAGAGAGTGGCCCCATTGTCGCAGGTGAAATGGAGCGGTGCAGATTTGACGGCACCTTGAAGGGTGAACGTTTTGCTGAAACTGGCCTGCTCGCCGTCCTTGGCATTCTTGCTTGTCCAGATCCAGCGAGGGGTGGCACTCAACGGGGCCACGGAAATGGCGAAGGCGAGAGAACAGATAAAACCGAGGTCTGATAAGAAACGTTTCATAAAGGTG
>JAYWAR010000006.1:0-20252 GCA_043782285.1 Akkermansiaceae bacterium
CAATACGAAGTAAGCACCACCGGAGAAGCCACTTACTATCACTACGACATGCAGGGCAACACCGCCGGTCTCACCAACCAAGCGGGCACCCTCATCGACCGTATCCTCTACACCCCCTACGGCAGCATCCGCTACCGCAAGGCCGCACACGACACCCCATTCCTCTTCGGCGGCTTCTTCGGCATCGCCACCGACAGCAACGGACTCGTCCACATGCGGTCGAGATATTACAACCCTCTAACGATGCGCTTTCTCACCAGCGATCCCGCGCAGGATGGCTGGAACTGGTATGCCTACGCTAACGGCAACCCCATGAGCTACGCCGATCCCACCGGCTACGGCGCAAGCAGCGTGCTCAACGCCTTGCAAACCGGCCTCAGCATGCTCGGTTTCGTTCCCGGCTTTGGAGCCATCGCAGATGTCGTCAATGCAGGCATCTCCGCCGCCCGTGGCGATTATCTAGGCGCAGGTTTCAGCCTAGCCGCCGCAGTCCCGTTGATTGGGGATTTTGCAGCAGCCGGAAAAGCGATTTTCAGCAAATCCGCTACCAAACGGGCAATTTCATTTCCCACATCGCAACCGATCGCCGTGAAAATTTGAATTAATTCCACCAACTCTACCCTTCGCTCGCAGGTTTCAATTCTGCCGACCAACCCGTGTTCTCTAGCGAGCAAACGAGCCAGATCGCGTTGCGTGAAGCCTCTTTGGCTACGCAACTCGGCAATGCGCTTGGCGATAAGCCAACCCCGCTCGGAATGGATGGATTTGGGGAACAAGAATTTCCACAATGGGGAAAATTCCCTTGCTCCCAAAATGAAGACAAGATATTTGATCTCGCGGCGTGCGGGAAGCTCTCGCCACTTTTTACCTCACCCCCAATCATGAAACTCTTCCCCGTCGCTCTTGCCCTGTTGGGCGGATTGGTTGTGTCGCGTGCCCAAGAAAATGCCGTCTCGGGATGGGATGTGGAAATCCCTACGCCGATTGCTGATGGCGCGAGGTCGCCCATTCCCCCGAAACCAAAGCCAGTCCATTTCAAGGTGCTGGCTTCCAATACCCGGCGGCAGAAAGTGACAGAAGCTCCGGAAATGCCCGAACTCCCGCCTGTCAAAGGAACGATCAATGTCACCGTGCACATGGTGGAAGATCCCGGCTTACCGGACCCACCACCACTTCCCACAACCATCCCGAGCGACCCGGCGGTCATTGCTAAGATGGAGGAACTAAGGGGAAAATACCGTGGGACGGAATTGATTTTCGTCTCGGCAACCGTCTATGACCATTCGCGCACTTTATTGCGAATTTTCCCCAACGGGAAAGCTGAGGGGGAGATCTCTGCTTGGACCAATATGGATTTCAATCACTTTTCTGGCTTCTCAACTTACCGAATCAAGGACAGCGACGGGACGTTCAGCGACCGTGGTCTGCTGATGGGAATCAGTAATATAGACACCGACAAGATCCGCCAACGACTGGGTCGGCAACGTGATGAAGGCGAAGAACCAGAACCTCCAATCCTGCCAGAACTGGCCGTCAGAGGTCCCTCGTTTAGGGTGATCGAAGGTGATACTCAAGGAGAAGCCATGGATACCCTTTGCCAAATCCACGATCTCTATCGGAAGGAAGGCGCGAGAATGGCCGCAGCCTTTCACGCGAGAGAAAAAGCTACGATGGAAAGAAAAGCCTACTTGTTAGCGAATCCCCCGATTCCTGAGGACATTGTCATTCGCTTTTGGAAATGCAAGAATGCGAAAGCTAACTAATCGATATCAAACAATCACTTGATACCCATAAAAAATTTATTTTTTAGAGTTCCGGCTGTGGCAATCGGTTTCCTCTTTGCATCTGGAGGTCTCACCGCCGAGCCGCTCCCCGAGCAGATGAATTTTGCACGGTCTGGTGCGGGTGTTTCCAGCTCCGACTGGCCCGGAATCGCAAGGCGGACCTATTTCTATCAATGGTCACCGGACTTGGTGACTTGGAGTTTCGCTCCGTTCATGACATTTGGAATAGGCCCCCATCATTATCAAATGACCTCCAGTCCGGATAAGCTCTTCGTTCGACTTCATTATGTGGATGACACCGCTGTGACCACACTCCAACAGGCAAGAGATGCGGATTTCGATAACGATGGAATTCCGAACTACTACGAAATTGAAACAATTTTTTCGAATCCATTAGATCGAAACAGCGCGGGCGGTGACACCGACACTGATGGACTACCGGATGGCTGGGAGATATTCCACTTCGGTGGACTTAACATCGCAAATCCAAGTGCCATTCTCAAACCAGACGGACTTACCAACAAGGAGAAGGCAGATCTCGGATTAAATCCTAACGTGGACTATACTTCCGCAAGCACTGCCCAACCTGCCAGCTATACTTATGATCTGACAGGTCGTCTCACCGGCGTAACCGCCCCCGTCGGTGCTGGAAATTACACTTCAGACGAAGAAGGAAATGTCCTCAATGCCCAATAACATGAAGACTTATTTCCTCGTTTCTTTTCTGTTTCTGGCAAGGCTACTTTATGCTTCCGACGGCTCAGGTTGGTCGAACAGTGAGCCATCTTCCCCGGAGACATTCATCGCTAATGCGGCGGTCCCTGTTCCGCCCTTGGGTTTCAATTCACTCAAAGCTGAATCTGCGGAGAGTCCTCTTGCTCCGATACTCACCGGGGGAAATTCAGCGGATTTGATTACTCCGGAAATTCAATCACTTGCCGATGGGTTACAGAATGATCCGATCAAAATCTTCAACCACGTTTTCAATCACATTGATTTTCAAGCCTATTACGGAAGTAAAAAAGGTGCGTTGATGACGATGCTGGAAGGTAAGGGAAATGCCTTCGATACCAGCTCGCTACTCGTGTCATTACTACGGGCTTCAGGATATGAGGCATCCTACAAGATTGGACCTGCCATTTTTAACTATTCCACTCTAAGCACTTGGTTGGGACTGACGGAATACCCACTTGCCGACAAAACGGATGCCCAGATCATTGCGATTTTCGGCGGAACTCTCCCTTCCGGGTTCACCGTCCTGCAAGGGCGTCAGTTCATCAATGCTAGCACTTTTCTGACACCGAGGGGCTATCCAATTGTTTCTTATGTGGACGGCGATCATTTTGTTTTTGACCATGTTTGGGTGCGGGTGACCATCGGCGGGGTCTTTTATGAGATTGATCCGAGCCTGAAAGGTCGCACTGAATCTGATCCCACCAATTTTCTTTCAGCATCCGGCTACAACAGAACTACATTCTTGAATGCGGTGGGCGGAACAGCCGGAACTGGCTCAATCGGCACGAATTCTATCAAGCAAATCAGCCAAACGGCAATCGCTACTCAACTATCATCCTTATCAACCGCTGCAACTTCTTGGCTGCGGATGAATCGACCTACGGCTGCCATTGATACGCTGCTACAGGGGCGGCGAATCGATCAGCGAGAGATCTCCAATTTTAACCAAGCATTCACCATCAGTGCCGTGCCAACACCATGGCATCCGAGTATCTTGACCGTCTCAGCGCTTCCGGAAAGCTACATGGCGAAGCTCAATATCACGTTGGGAGTTTACAATTACACGAGTAAAGCATTTACCACTACTTACCACACGGGAACGATCAAAGCACCGGAACTGATGGGAAAAAAGTTAGCCCTTACCTTCAATGGTAGTGGAGCGAGCACGGCAAACCTCTATCTGGAAGATACGATTTGGAGAACTCAGAATGTTCCTCTAGCCGGCGTGGATATCAAGCTGGAATTTACCCATGACCACTATGAATGGGTTTGGAACGGCTCAGCTTACGTCAAGCAGTCCGTTGGGAAAAATAAGGGTTTTAACGTCCGGAACTACCGCAAGGGAGTAGATTTCGCCTATGCACTTCCCTATGGCTTCGACGTCAATGGCAAGCTCATGCGCTTACGCCAGGAAAAGCTGGATCGGCATTTGAGGAACCATTTACTTGAGAGTTCAAGGGAGGTCCGAACCGAAGTACTCAACATCATCGGACTGAATTGGCTCTATCAAACAGAACTGAGTGATCTTCTCGTTTCGGCTAACACGAATGTCTCTCATGCATCCCACCACAGAATCGGTCGTGTCGGCCAAGAGGAGGCGTTCTATATCGATGTGGATACTCAGCAATACTCGAATGTATCCCGCGCCACCACCTCCGAAATGTCGAACATCGTTCCGGTAGGGTCGATGTTTCAAAGTGCGATGGAGCATTCGGTGATTGAGCAGACGCAAGGAACTGCAAACCAAGCCGCCTCCACCATCAAGATGCTCCACCTCGCCAATCAGGCGAATAAGCGGATCTTCCGTGCGAACAGTGGTAACTGGACAACGGGTGCCAATATCAGGGGGCAACTCACCGGCTTCGCTGCCACTTTACTCGCGGCACTTGATGCTTCGATCGCAGCGGGTGGCACGATTCTGGTGCCGGAGGCGGGGAACTTGGTGATCGGATCATGGACCGGGAGTGGTTACGCGGCTCAAACCGGAAATGCGACGCAACTCTATATTTCCGGTGGCTACAAAGGTGCCTTCAACTCACAGAACGGCTTGGTCAGCAGCGCTCCTTTGGTGAATCTCGGCCTTTCTGAACCGGGATTCTACTCTAATGGGAGTTCCGCCCAGAATATTCCTTACACTTCAAATACCCCACGTTATTTTGCTGCCGATCCGGTGGATATGGCCACGGGTAGTTTCAATCTAGACAAGCTCGACCTCCAACTTGGAGCCACCGAGCCGCGCGGTCTGAGCTTCTCCCGTCACTACGATGCGAATCGCCGTTTCGATAACGCGCCGGGCCTCGGATACGGTTGGACTCATAATTATTACGGACGCTGCGTCGTCCGTAGTTCGATCAAAGGCTCACTAGGTGAAGTCACACCCGCTCAGATGGTTCCTTGGTTAGTGGCAGCTGCTGTCGCCCGCGATGTTTATGGCAGCACCACCACCGCAAAAGCGTGGGCCGTCCCCACTCTGATCGCGCAATGGGCCACGGACCAGCTCACTAACAATGGAGTCAGTATCACCATGGGTGCCAATACCATCGAGTTCGTGAAAATGCCGGACGGCTCCTATGCGCCACCGGCTGGATCGACCATGACCCTCGCCAAAGTCAGCAATCAATACAAACTCACCAAGCGCCACGGCACGACCATCACTTTCAGAACAGACGGTTGGATCGAATCCATTAGAGATTTGCAAAATAACCAAGCTGACTTCGCCTACTCAGGCGGAAATCTTACATCCGTGACTGACTGCTATGGACGGGTTCTGACGCTCGGCTGGAGCGGTGGTCGTATTACCACTGTCTCGGACGGCACCGGTCGGAGTGTGGGCTACGGGTATTCCCCGGCGGGTGACCTAATTTCAGCAACCGACGTTGAGGGGAAAATCTGGTATTATGATCACGATACAGACCACCAGATCCAAAGGCTTCGAGATCCCTTGAACAGGACCATTACTGAAAACTTTTTCGATTCCAGCGGTCGTGTAGTTCAACAGAAAAGCATGGGGGATAATTCCCGAGTCTGGAAGCTGCATTACTCCGGTTTTATCAACATTGAAGAAGACCCGACAGGAGCGAAACGGCTCTTTTACTACGATGATCGCGGGCGTTCGATCGGGGTTGGTGATGCCTTGGGTAATACCACAGGTATGGCCTATGACGGGCAGGATCATCTAATCCTCTCCACCACGCCCAAGTTTGAATTCAGCTCGTTTGAATATGATGCCGATCACAATCTTATCCGGGAAACCGATCCACAGGACGAAATCACCGACTACTTCTACGACGCCCAACTCCGGCTGCAACGCATCAATGACAAGATGGGTGATAACACCTATTTCGACTATACCGCCACCCACCAACTAGAAACGCTGACCAATCAACTCAATCACGCCATTTCATATACCTATCATCCCAATGGTCTGCTGTGGACAATGAAAGATGCCGAGAACAAGACGACAACGACCTTGTATGATGCATTCGGGAATCCGAACAAAGTTACCTACCAGGATGCGACATTTCAGAGCATGACGAGCAACGCTCGTGGTGATGTCCTGACCATCACTGATCCTGAAGGGCGCACTGTCACTAGCACCTATAACAAACGTCGCCAGCCTCTTACCAGCACGCTTCCGACTATTGTCGGGGACCCTGCTGCCACCATCACGAACGCTTATGACGATGCCGGTAATCTAGAAAGCACGACCGATGCGAAACTAAATATCACTAGCCATACCTATAACGCCCTGACAAATCACCTTGCGAGTATCTTTCCCGCACTGCCGGCTGGCAACAATGTCATTACATCAGCCTATGATGTCAGAGACTGGGCCACAGGTTCGTCCAATTCCCTCGGCCACACTGCCACCACCGAGTATGACGCCGCCCATCGTTCCGCTGCAGTGTTTGATCCGCTGAATCGCCGCACAGAAAACCTCTACGATGCAAATGGGCGTGCGACTCAGGCCAAAGACCCACTCAATCGCGTTACCCAACAAATTTGGAACTCCCGTGGCGAGAAAGAACGCAGCACAGATGCGCTGAACAAAAATACCGATTCATTATATAATCGGATCGGTAACCTTACCAAGCTGACTAATCGGCGCGGAAAGTTTTATCTATTCGGTTACGATTTTGCCAAGCGGCCCACTTCATTCACGACGCCCACCGGCAAGAACACGGTGACCACCTATTTTGGCAACAATCAGGTCAAAACCATCCAAGAACCCTCCACCCAGACCACGACCCTTGCCTACAACGGGCGAAATCTCGTCCAATCCAAGATCGACCCAACTGGAACTATTACCTATGGATATGATAACAGCACCTTACTTAAAACCGTTACAGAAAGCGCTACTGTCATCACCCGCACTTACGACGAGCGTGGTAGGCTCAAAACATTCACCACAGCGGATGGTGATCTGATCCAATACAAATACGACGCCAACAATAACCTCACCCGGCTCACTTACCCAGACGGTAAACAGGTCAACTATACTTATAACGCTCGGAATCTCCTAGTCACCGTCACTGACTGGTCGAACCGCACGACCACCTACACCTACGACCGACTCGGTAGGCTCACGGGAACGCTACGGCCCAATGGCACAGCCAATCAAATCGCCCACGACGCGGCCAACCAACTCACCTCCATTAAGGAAACCTCAGGTGGCAAGCTCATCAACTATCTCGCGTTCCAATACGACGCAGCCGGACAAATCAAATCCCGGCTCCGCGCACCGCTCGTCAACTCCGGCTGGCAACACCCCGCTCTCGTCGCCACCTACGACGACGATAACCGCCTGCTCACCGCCAACGGCACAAACGTCACCCACGACGTCGATGGCAACATGACAAGGAGTGTGGGCATCTTGCCCACAAGTCTTTCCACCGCCGTAGATCTCACTTACAACTCCCGCAATCAACTCACCAACGCCGCCGGAGTGAGTTACACCTACGATGCCGAAGGCCGCCGCCGCACCCTCTCCGACGCCACCGGCACCACCCGCGACATCATCGACCCTAGCGGGAAACTCCTCGTCCGCATCAGTCCGAGTGGCACCAAAACCTACTACGTTTACGGCCTCGGCCTGCTTTACGAAGCCAACCAAGCCGACGCCACCAAGACCTATCACTTCGACCAAGTCGGCAGCACCCTCCTCCGCACCGACGACAGTGGCAAAGTCATCGGCCAAGCCGAGTACTCTGCCTACGGTTTGACCACTTGGAAGCAAGGCGACATGGCCACCCCCTTCCTCTACAACGGCCAAGCCGGAGTCCAAACCGACCCCAACGGCCTGCTCAACATGCGGGCCAGATACTACAGCCCATATCTGATGCGCTTCCTAAACGCCGACCCGATAGGCTTCAGCGGCGGCAGCAACTGGTTCGCCTACGCAGATGGGAACCCGATTTCACTCAGTGATCCGTTTGGGTTGTGTGCAGATCGTAATGCCTGCACGGGGGGCACTGGTAGAGGCGGGGTTTCAGTCCCGTTCCCTGATCTATCTCCAATTACAAATAGTATATTAGGAGTAACTCGATCAATAGGTGATCAGAATCCATGGATCGGTGAGGCAATTAGTGCGGTCAGCTATAATTTGCCTTTGGAAGCCTTAGGGCCAAACCCAGGAATGTTTTTTGAGGGCTTAGTGGTTAAGGGCGCTCAAGCCGCAAATAGCGAAGTGACCGTTTATCGAGCCTTTGGGGGAGACTCACGAGCGCAAGGGTTTTCGTGGACGACCGCCGATCCGCGAACCGTAAGTAACTTTAGGGATGTCGCAGGTTTGCCGTCAGGTGGAGCCAGTGGAGCGACAAATACCGCGGAGTTTCTCATTCAGGGAAAAGTGAACCCTGCGGACATAATCAAATCAAGACCAGCTTTGCCATTAGACGGCAACAGGGGAGGACTACCAGAATTCATCATTGATCCGAACAACGTGAGACTAAACAACTTCTCAGTCCTCAAACCATAGTTCTAGATATGGACAACAAATACGCAGGCATGACGGTGAATGAACGACTCTACGCGAGTGGTTTGATGGATGAGTGCGATAAGGCCGTGTGCGATAAAAATATTGCCGAGGTCGTCCGCCTTCTCAAAGAGGTTGAACTCACTGACGAAAACATAAGACCAATTTTGGAGAGTTGGGGGCTTCTTCCGTAGCGGATGGCCCAACATCAACTACGATCCAGACTTCATGACCTAAAACTATGACGAGACTGCTTTTGGTGCTGCTGACGCTGCTTTTTTCGCTGAGCGGCCCAGTAATGGGGGAACCCAACGATTTTGGCTGCTGGAGCAATGCCGCAAATACAATAGACTCTGCTGCGGTTCGGTTCAGTCAGAGCAGCATCAGTCGCAATTTTAGTGCGGGAGGTACGATTGACGATCTAGCTGCAGGACTTCGTAACGGAAGCGTCAATCCGACCAGCATTCCACCCGTCCGACTTGTCGAAAGAGGGGGAAGCATGTCTACGTTGGATAACCGTCGTTTGTGGAGTTTTCAGCAGGCTGAAGTGCCAATCCCATACCGCATGGCCACTCCACAAGAAGCGGCCGCAGAAGCATGGAAATTTACGACTACAAACGGAGGCACTTCAATTCGTGTAAGAGGACAATAAACTATGACGCTCACAGAACATATAAACTCGATACGCTCGCGTGAAGACTTCGTCGGATTCGCGAAAGCTCTAAGCAAAGACCTACACGACAACCCTGAATCTTGGGAAAACGCGACCTTGGAACGATTCCTTGAAGCACTTAGCGCATGGGTCGAAGACATGGACGGTTACTACATCAACCAAGGCAAACCCGTTCCCTTACAACCAGACTGGAAAGTGATAGGTGACATCCTGATGGCGGCAAAAATGTATGAGTAAATCATGAATCAACTACTCGTTTTCTTGCTGACGCTGCTTTTTTCACTGAGCGGCCCGGCAATGGGGGAATACAGCGATTGCGGCCGCTGGAGCAATACCGCAAATAGTGGAACGCGCGTCGCTTCTGAAGTTGGATTGAGTGCTGGCGAGGTCACACGAATCCAAAATGCGGCGAATGCTATAGGAAAGCCGATCAACCTCGTGGGCAGCCGAGCGAGCGGAACAGCCAATGCCGCATCTGATTGGGATTACGTCATCGATGGGCTGACTAACGCGAACAGGAATACAATCAAGAATTCTTTGCCAGGAGCTCCAATAAGAGCTGACCAAGTTCCCCGGACAATTGATTTTTTAAAACCGCCGTTAGACACGACCCTGCCATATGTTCCTTTCACGCCAAACCGCTAACCAATATCGGTAATGTTGCCCCTAGAAGAAAACATTTTGATCAACCAATGGGTTCAGAAAGTAAAAGATTCTCCAACGCTTCTTGCATGGTATGAAGTCAGCGCCGATCTGAAGAAAATTGAAATTTTAGAATGGTTAGTCTCTCTTTGCAAACAGGCAAGGGCCACCAATGAAGAAGGTCAGCAAGCGATTTTAGCTAGTGCATTAAATCCTCGTAGGTCGGCAGGTGTGCTTTTGGCAAAAGGCACAAATACCGAAATTTTGAACAAGCTTTCGACGCTTAGGAATGCAGATGGTGTGGACGCTTTTATTCTATTGCTCCACTTGTTGAGAATTGCTGATGAGCGGCGCAAAGCGGCTGAAACTCTGACAAGTTGTAATCACTGGTGGCATCGCGATTTAGGAGATCCAATTGTTCTCGATGAAATCAGACGGGCATATCGAAACGGATCACTCGGCTGCCCTCCGACTTCACGCTAGCATCTCCCTCGCGGAAGATCGTCGCTCCGCACCCTGTATCCACCCCAACGTGCTGTCACGCGTGCCGCTAGCCTGCGGGGCCATGTGACGTGCGCGGTGTAATGCTGCATCTCGGTCCGGGTGCTTGTCAGCAAACTGGGTTCCGCCCTCCCCGGATGTTCTCTCGGAAATACCTCAGCCGGATTTCAACCTTTCCTTATTGGAGTTGATCTGAGACACACTACCGCACTGAAACAGACTCTTTCCATTTTCCTGACGTTGCTTGTTTTCCTACTGGGTGGGTTTGTCCATGCCTCGGTGGATTCGTCTTTTCGCTCACAGCGCCCGAGTGCTGACTTTCTCACCGTTTCCGAAAGCAGCATCACCTACAACGGAAGAGGTCGCTTAAAAAGCTTCATCACCGCCGATGGTGACCTGATTCAATATGTTTACGACGCAAGCAATAACCTCACCCGGCTTACTTACCCAGACGGCAAACAGGTCAACTATACTTATAATTCCCGCAACCTGCTGGAAACCGTCACCGACTGGTCTAACCGCGTCACCACTTATACATACGACCGCCTCGGCAGGCTCACCGGCACTCTTCGCCCGAACGGCACCAGCAACCAAATCGCCCACGACGCCGCCAACCAACTCACCTCCATTAAGGAAACCTCAGGTGGAAAGCTCATTAACTATCTTGCGTTCCAATACGATGCTGTCGGACAAATCAAGTCCCGCCTCCGCGCACCGCTCGTCAACTCCGGCTGGCAACACCCCGCTCTCGTCGCCACCTACGACGACGACAACCGCCTCCTCACCGCTAACGGACAGCCAGTCACTCACGATGCCGACGGCAACATGACAAGGAGTGTGGGCATCTTGCCCACAAGTCTGACCACCGCCATAGATCTCACTTACAACTCCCGCAACCAACTCACCAACGCCGCCGGAGTAAGTTACACTTACGATGCCGAAGGCCGCCGCCGGTCCCTCACTGACGCCACCGGCACCACCCGCGACGTCATCGATCCCGGCGGAAAACTCCTCGTCCGCACCAGTCCAAGTGGCGCAAAAACTTACTACGTTTACGGCCTCGGCCTGCTCTACGAAGCAAACCAAGCCGACACCACCAAGACTTATCACTTCGACCAAGTCGGCAGCACCCTCCTCCGCACCGATGACACAGGAAAAGTCATCGGCCAAGCCGAATACTCCGCTTACGGCCTCACCACGTGGAAGCAAGGCGACATGGCCACCCCGTTCCTCTACAACGGCCAAGCCGGAGTGCAAACCGACCCGAACGGCCTGCTCAATATGCGGGCCAGATACTACAGCCCATACCTGATGCGCTTCCTCAATGCCGACCCAAGTGGCTTCAGCGGCGGCAGCAACTGGTTCGCCTACGCCGATGGAAATCCAGTGAGCATGAGTGATCCGTTCGGACTGGCAGCAGCACAAAACGATTTTTGGGGACAAGTTGGAGACAGGCTCAATGCTCTAGGGGAGAGCATGTTCTTTGCATCGCAAGATCCTCAAGGAGCCACTGCCGCAGGAACAGATCGAATCACCAATGGTGTTTTTGGTGGTGGAAATACCGTTCTGGGTAATGTCGCACCCTTGAAAAATGCAGGAGCTTATCAGTCAGGAAGTGCGGCGGACCAAGGAGGTGACTTCATGGCGACCTATGCATTGACAGCTGGTTTTGTGGCGGGCGCTCAAGGTGCTTTTTCAGGTGGTGCTGCCGCTGAAGGTGGAGGAATGACGACTGTTTCTCGCTGGGGAAGGCCAGGTTTGCAAGCGGGGGACTTTGTGATGACGGGTGAGGTAAGTCCATCAACCTTTCTGCGCTCCTTCAAATGGGAACCAGAAACTCCGTTAAATAGAACTAACCAGAGAGTGCCGTTTTCTGATTGGAAAACTGGCGAAAATTTCAGCGTTCCAGATTCTTCACTTAGCTGGCCAAGTGGTTGGGAAAAATTTAAGGGAGTATACGGGCAAAGAACATTCACAGGGAAATGAAATATCTATTAGAAATAATTCTTTGGATCAATTTTTTGGGATGCTCGATCTCAAATTTACACGGGTTAGTTAGAAGCGTGTTTCAGAAAAAATCTTCCACTATGATTCCACTAATTGGTGGGCTTTCTGGAGCACTTGCGATGTACATTTCGTATTTTGATATAATTCAAAATTTTTGGTGGGTTGCGCTGCTCTTGGACATGAGTTGGTTTCTTTACGCTTCGTTGGTTTATTGTAAGTTTTTTAAAATTCAGCCATGAATCCGCCTCTGACAAAGATCGAGTTATGTCACGCATTTCAACAAAATTACCCTCCGGCCCGCGCTAGCAACTCCCTCCCGGAAGATGGTCGCTCTGCGCCCGGTATCCATCCCGCTGCGTGCCGTCACGCGTGCTGCTAGCCTGCGGGGCCATGTGACGTGCGCGGTGTAATGCTGCATCTCGGTCCGGGTGCCTCCCTCCCGATATTCCCTCGGGAATTTCGTCGGCCGGATTTCAACCTTTCCTTATGGGAGATGATTTGAAACAAACCACCGCACTGAAGCAGACTCTTTCCATTTTCCTGACGTTGCTTGTTTTTCTGATGGGTGGGTTTGTCCATGCCTCTGTGGATTCGTCTTTTCGCTTGCAGCGCCCGGGTTCTGACGTTCTCACCGTTTCCGAAGGTGGGTGCACTTACGACGAGCGTGGCAGGCTCAAGACTTTCACCACCGCAGATGGCGACCTCATCCAATACAAATACGACGCCAACAATAACCTCACCCGGCTTACCTACCCAGATGGCAAGCAGGTCAACTATACTTACAACGCTCGGAATCTTCTAGTCACCGTCACCGACTGGTCGAACCGCACGACCACCTACACCTACGACCGACTTGGCAGGCTCACGGGAACGCTCCGGCCCAATGGCACCGCGAATCAAATCGCCCACGACGCCGCCAACCAACTCACTTCTATTAGAGAGACTTCAGGTGGCAAGCTCATCAACTGCCTCGCGTTCCAATACGACGCTGCCAGCCAAATCAAATCCCGCCTCCGTGCCCCGCTCGTCAACTCCGGCTGGCAACACCCCACGCTCGTCGCCACCTACGACGACGACAACCGACTCCTCACTGCCAACGGCACAAACGTCACCCACGACGTCGATGTCAACATGACAAGGAGTGTGGGCATCTTGCCCACAAGTCTAAGCACCGCCGTAGATTTCACCTACAATACCCGCAACCAACTCACCAGCGCCGCAGGAACCACCTACATCTACGACGCCGAAGGCCGCCGCCGTACCCTTACCGACGCCACCGGCACCACCCGCGACACCATCGACCCCAGCGGAAAACTCCTCGTCCGCACCCATCCCAACGGCACCAAAACCTACTACGTTTACGGCCTCGGCCTGCTTTACGAAGCTAACCAAGCAGACGCCACCAAGACCTATCACTTCGACCAAGTCGGTAGCACTCTCTTAAGAACCGACAACAGCGGCAAAGTCATCGGCCAAGCCGAATACTCCGCTTACGGCCTTACTACTTGGAAGCAAGGCGACATGGCCACCCCGTTCCTCTACAACGGCCAAGCCGGAGTCCAAACCGACCCCAACGGCCTGCTCAACATGCGGGCCAGATACTACAGTCCGTATCTGATGCGCTTCCTCAACGCCGACCCCATCGGCTTCAGCGGCGGCAGCAATTGGTTCGCCTACGCAGACGGAAATCCAATTAGTAAGAGCGATCCGTTCGGGTTGTGTGCAAAAGATGGCTGGCACAACTCAGACGGAAGTATCGATAAATTAGGGTTTGTCTGGGAGGCTATCAAACAAGTTCCAGAGTATATTTATAATAATGGAGCAAGTAGATTTAAACGAAATTTAACAGATCCACAATTCGTTTTAACGAACGCACTTGGTGGCATGGGCCTAGGAGGCGTGACAGGCGGGCTTTCGAGAGTTGCTGAAGAAGCGTCGATTACCGCAAATAATACAACGAGGGTCGGGCGATGGATGGGTGAAGCTGAACATGCCGCTATGACGGAGACGAATATGGTTCAGGAAAGCTTTACCGGAACGACACACGTAGCGAGTCCTGCAAATCCTTTTGCTTTTCAAGCCCAAGCAAAACCAGGCTGATTGTACGTAGAGTTTGATGTGCCATCAGCTTCAGTCCGGGCAACTCAAGAGGGATGGGGAAAAGTTCTTGGGCCGAACACCGTCGAAGCGAGATTGGCTATCAAACAAGGATTGCCTGTTCCGCAGCTCCCTCCCGCTACCAACATTCAACATACAGCAACCAAATTCCGATGATCTCCGATTGCCCTCAAAAATTGACTGAGTTTATCAGTCGCCTTAGTAGAGATGGATTACTTGTCGAAGAGACAATCAATACACAAGGAGAAAATCCATCGCGGCGTTTCGATGTAGAAAGCAATAAGTCATTGGGAAGAATCGTGTTGTGGAACAGTGGCGAATGGGAACTAGAAGCTATTTCTGTGGAAACAGGAGAACTCGTCTTCTGGAGATCTTTGAATCAGCCCGAAGACTTGGAGCTGTCTGAAACTCTTGCCATTTGGGAATCACACACGCAGCCCTAAAATGCACCACCTCCTAAGGTTACTACTGGTGCTGCTCTGTTTTGGTCATTTGACCCTTGCCGCAAATAGTGTAAGCCCGAGCGCGATACGATTCAGTCAAGCGTCAGTCAATGGGGTTGATGACATCGCTGCCAGTATGCGGGCAAATGGTTGGCAGGGTGCTCCGATCGATGTGGTCAGGATGGGTGATGGAGCGTTGACCACTTTCGATAACACACGGGTTCTTGCGGCCAGCCGTGCAGGCATCGACACCCAAGCTGTGATACGGGGTGCTGGTGATGCGTTTCCAGCGGGAAGATGGACTCCCAAAAGCGAGATTTCGCCTCAAACATGGGGAGAGGCAATTCAAACGAGAATACAGTAACAGAATAGTGTCTTCCGTCAAACTTACCCAAATGGATCACCCGTAACTGGATCAACTCGATGAACAAACTTGATTTGCTTTCAGACGCTGAATTGCCAACTGGCTTTGCCTATCCGCGCCAATTTAGGCATGTTGCTGAGCTTGGTTTATTGGATCTTGAGCCGTGGTATATACTCCAAGGAAATCCGCTGAGAGAAGCGCAATCGGGCATGGCCCAGCGTTATCCAGAACGACAGCTGGTGCCTTTCGCCCGCCGTCAAGACAACGATGATATTGCCTGTTGGCAAGCTCCTGAGTCAGAGCAAGTCTTTGTCATTCACGATTTCGCTTCGGCGGGATGGGAGCAGCGAGCCGAATATCCAGCATTTTACGAATGGTTCAGGCAAGCAATTGAAGACCTAATTGAATTCGATTGCTGATAAACCACCCTCTCCGGCCGCTAACAACTTCCTCCCGGAATATCGTCGCTCCACACCCTTTATCCATCCTGCTGCGTGCTGTCACGCGTGCTGCTCGCCTTCGGGGACATGTGACGTGCGCGGTGTAATGCTGTATCTCGGTCCGGGTCCCTCCCGCAAGCGGGTCCCTCCCTCCCCGGATATCCCCTCGTAGAATACCCTCGGCAGCATTACCATTCTTAAGCCCTCGAAAAAACGGAGTCTTTTCAAAAGCGAAAATGAAGCGTAAACTAATCTAAATGAAATTCCTCACCACCCTCGAACGCGACGAAGACGGAGTCTGGATCGCCGAATGCCCATCCATCCCCGGTTGCGTCAGCCAAGGACAAACGCGGCAAGAAGCCTTGACGAACATCCGTGAAGCCATCGCCGCTTGTCTCGAAGTGCGGGCAGATCGCGGCATGCCCCTCACCATCGAGACCCAGCAAGTGGAAGTCGCCGTCTGATGGCAGTCCTACCCACACTCAACGGGCGGGAAATCATCAAGATTTTCGCCAAGGATGGCTGGCAAATGGTGCGGCAACGCGGCAGCCACATGATCCTCGTCAAAGAAGGCCAGATGGCCACGCTCTCCGTCCCGGATCACAAGGAAGTGGCTGAAGGCACTTTGCGGAGCTTGATCCGCTCCAGCGGCCTCACCGCAGAAGAGTTCACTGCCCTTGCTGGCAAATAATGACCGCACAGCCGTGCCTTGCATCTTCTTCTTTTAGCTGCTAACTCCAAGCCGCGTTGATGATCGATGCGACTGGAGAAAAAACGCGGTTGTGGCTCCTGCTCCTCGTCGGGGTCGTAGCCGCGCTTATAGGCCAAACCCACGCCCGGGAAATTTTTGCCCCGTCCCCACCGGCGTCCGGAATTTTCGCCGCGCAAACCCAAGCAAGCACCGGGGAAAACTACGATGGAATCCCGTATGATGCGCTGGACTTCCTCCTTGCCGCAAATACAGCAGGCCGGGGGCCTGTAATCGTCGGAGAAACGATGAGCCGTGTGACAGAAGCTGCCAGAGGAGTTCCCGGAGCTAAGATTTTGAATGATATGCCGACATTCACAGGCACAGCTGATCAAGTCATAAGTTCCATGATGCAGTATCATCGAAAATGGATACTCGATCAGATGTGAAGTGGGAGGCCGATCATCGATATTGGCACTGATGCAACGCGACAGACGCCAAGCATTTTTTATCAGATGGAGCAGAACATGATGCAAAAATATCAGAAGCTCAATCCCGGTAGCCTCAACATCAGCAAGCCATGAACGATCAAGATTTCAGTCGAATCACAGATCAGGCTTTTATTCCATTCTTACAAGAACTTGGTTTTGTCGCTCACCCAAAAGCAATTAGCGGTCGTGCTTACATGGTCGAATTCATTGGGAAATCATGGACACTTTCCGTTTCATTTGAGCCGGGAGACAATTATTTCTCCATCGTGTTATTGAACAACAAAGAGAGAGGACTTGCTGCGATGGATGATCGACAAAAAAGCCCAAGACTCAGTGATCTGAATGCCTGCTACATGGTGCAGATCACTCTTGCTGAGAGAGAGGCAAACGAGGCCTTTTTCGCATCCATTGTGGTTACGGATTCTTTTGAAAGGCAGCTTTTGAAGGTCGCAAAAGATCTGCAGCTTGTATTGCCGAAACACCTCGCGGCTTGAAAATCCACCCACCTGCCCCTCCAGAAAAGCACCTCACCATAAAAGTCAGTGCAGGGCAGGAAAAAGGCGAGCTGATCGCCCGAGCCGTCACGCGGCTCAGAAAAAGTTAGATTAGATCCCCGCCATCAAACGTCTCGCTCAAAGGTGTCCCACCAACTCCGCCATTTTTCTTTTAGGTCTATGGGACATTTCGAGTGGGCGCGGGTCGAGAAATCTGAATCACCGCATTTGCGGCAAGCGCGGTGGTTTGGACTTGCGAGGGGAGCTGGAGAATTAATGCTAAGCGGTGAAATGCTATCAGATCCGTGGGTTTATGGTTTGGCGCTATTGGCGGCCTTGTGTATTGGCCTGTCGAAGGCTGGGTTCAGCGGGATTTCGATGGTTGCGGTGGTGTTGCTGGCGGAAATTTATGGTTCGAAGGCTTCGGTGGGGCTAGTTTTGCCGTTGTTGATTGTCGCGGACTTGATCGCTTATCCCGCGTTTTTGAATCACGGTTCGTGGCGGCCGGTGTGGAAATTACTAGGTCCGGCCTTGGTTGGGCTTGGTTTAGGGGGCTGGCTGTTGGGTGAGATATCTGAGGCCAGCTCACGGCGGACGATCGGCAGCTGTGTGCTGTTGATGGTGACTTTACAGTTGTTCCGGCGGTGGCGGCCGACGGCGTTTGAGCGTTTGGCCGAGTCTCGCGGCTTCGGCTTTGGAGCCGGGGTGCTGGGTGGTTTTGCGACGATGCTGGCAAACGCGGCGGGGCCGGTGATCCAACTTTACCTGATGGCACGGAAGGTAAAAAAAATGGAACTCATTGGCATTGGTGCTAGGTTTTTCCTGTTAATTAATTTGATCAAGGTGCCCTTGAATGCCAGCCTAGCCTTAATTAGCGTTGAAAGTCTTACGGACAATTTGAAGTTGCTGCCAGCAGTCATTGTTGGGATTTTTGGTGGGAAATGGCTGTTGCAACAAGTGTCGCAGGCGGGGTTCGAGTGGATGCTGGTCATTTTTTCGACGCTGGCCGGGCTGCGGATGATTTTCGGCTGAAGCGGTTTCAGCGCTGCTCTTTGAGTGCTTGGAAGGCACGCCAGCCGAACATCCCGAGGAAAATCGGAAAGATGAACGAGTGAGTGTAGCGAAACAGCGCCAAGGCTAAAGTGACCGCGACAATGAGGCTCACCCACAGCGTCACTTTGATCCGCGCCGGGCCGAGGGCCGCATTGAGCATTTGTCCGCCATCCAGAGGGAGCACCGGAAGGAGATTGAGGGCGGCCCAAAATAGGCTGATCGAACACAGTTGCCCAAGGAAATAAGCACCTTGTTCGCTGAGGTTAGGCAGCTTGCGTAGCAGCAGGTAAACGGCTACGGCCAAGATGATTTGAACCCCGGGCCCGGCTGCGGTGACCCAGAAGCTTTGCCAGCGGCTCATGCGCACTCCTGAGTACGCGGCATAGCCGCCAAAAGCCTGAAGTGTGATACTGCTAGTTGCACCAAATGAGCGGGCGGTTAGGGCATGGCCGAGTTCATGGATCAGAATCGAAATGAAACCCGCAAGCACGAAGAGCCCAATCTCAAAAATTTCAGCCAGGCTGTCTGCCGTCGCTGCGCCACCGAGAATGATCAGCGAGATCCAGAAGAATGGTTGGATTTCTATGGGAATTCCCAACATTGAAAAGCGTATCATGAGAACCGTAACTAGGCCAAGACGCACTTAGGCGCAAGGCCGAGACGCAGTCAGATGACGAATAACGCTCGCCAAATTTCGACTTAGAACTAAGGTACGATGATTAGTTAGGAGGTAAATGCGAAATAAGTCGTAATTTTACTGTCCGGCTGGCTTTCCATTTTTCGATGTTTTCGCGTTTTTTCCTCAGTTCAGTGGTGGGTTTGTCGAGTATGACTTTTGCCTTGGTGTGCGCATCTTGTGGCTTGAGCGGGGGGCCGGGTGTGTCGCGCAAGACGGAGCGCAATTTGTATGCGTGGCATGATGATGGCGGCGACGGCCGGGTTTCAATCCGCATCAGTCTCAGTGATCAGATTGCTGAGTTTAAGCGCGGAGAGCGGGAAATCGGTTGGTGTTACGTCGCCACGGGTAAAGAAGGTCATGATACGGGGCCTGGCACTTATCGGATCATCGAAAAAGTCGAGGATAAGCATTCCAATCTTTACGGTTGGTTTGAAGATGAGTTTGGGAATGTGACCAATGGTGATGCTAAATCCAGAGATCGGGTGCCGCGGGGGATGATTTATGTTGCGGCACCGATGCCGCACTGGATGCGTTTGACGGCAACAGGAATTGGAATGCATGGCGGCTTGATTCCGGAGCCCGGGAAGCCAGCCTCTCACGGTTGCATCCGCTTACCGAAAGAATTTGTGGCGGTTCTTTTTGATTCGGTGGAAGTCGGAACTCCGGTGACGATTACCAATGGGCCCAGCCAGCGGGGGCAAACGGAGGCAGCCAGTGAGTCGCGGAGCTCAAGTGGGATTGGAGCCAGCAGCAACAGGGAGAGTCACTATAACCGTGGCAGCGACGATGGGAGTGCGGAGAGTGTAACTTACCACAATGGCGTACCGGTGTTTTATCCTTGAGGAATCGAGGGGAATCCTGAGCTGCCTGGCTTAAGGCTGGGCGGGGACGTAGAGTTCGGAGCCTTTGGCGAGAATTGCGGCGGCGCTTAGGTCGAGTCCGTTGAGGGCGTTGAGGCGCTCGGGGTCGGTGCCGTGTTTGGCGGCAAACTCGCCGTAGGTCATTTCAGCCTCAATCGTGATCGGCCGAAATTTTTTGTCGGTGCTGGCAGGGGCGGGCGTTTCCTGGCCTGCGGGGGACTGTTTGGTGGGGGTCGGTGCAGGTTTAGTTTCGGCAGCGACTGTAAGGGCAGGGGCGGGTGCTAGCTTGGGTGTGGCGGGTGCCGG
>JAYWAR010000007.1:0-2711 GCA_043782285.1 Akkermansiaceae bacterium
TACGGGTTTGCTCCGGCGGGGACGTAGCAGTCATCATCAGCGATGCGATGACTGCGCTGCGACGCTCCGGCCAGAATCCCCAGATGGCGGTGTGGACTAGGTGGACGTTGCGAGTTATCCGTGAATCTCAAGATCATCATTCTCCCGCCTACAGCCCCGTACTCAATCCGGTCGAGAAATTCTGAGATACCGTCAAGGATACGATTTGCTATAGGGTTTGGCCGCCCCCCTAGGCTCTTGAAGATCAGATTACCGTGACCTTGCGCAGCTACTGGGAGGATGCGAGCCGAGTCATGTTCTTGTTTTCGAACAGGTTGGCCTTAGATTGTGGTTTGAACTCGATGTTTCTTTATATTTCTTCGCATATTTCTGGATCACGTAATGGCTTTTGAAAATGTTAGAAATTATTTTGGTCGTAAATCGATCATAGCTTGAAGCCGCTGCCGATTGGCGGCGCTCAGCCGTCGATTACCGAAAATCCGACCGATTTCGACAGGCCTGTCACCTCCAATCACAACGCATAATGCTGCCCGGAGTTCTTGATAGGATATCTCCTCGACCTTTCGTGCATGCTCCTCGGAACTTGGAATACGATAGTGGCTCCATTCCAAAACTTGATTTTTATGTACCCATGCAAATCGTCCGCCCAGCGGGTCCTCTGCTAGATGGTGGTTGCGCTCTGTAAGCTCAAGCACCCGCTCACGGATCAAGCGTCCAGATTTTTGAAAGCCATGGGCGCGGGCGATCCGATGGACGAGGAGTTCTTCCAAGATCGGAGATTCTTGTACGACCACATGCGCAATCAAATCGGTCAAGGTGGAGTCATATCCTTCCTGATAGAATCGTTCGGCGGATATCATCGCTAAAAAATTAGAGAAGTCCGCCATCTGGTAGATTTCCGCAATTGGAGTAGACGGCAGACCTTCACGCGGGACATCGAGGATGGTAGGGGAGAGCGTGCCATTTTGAATCGATTCGTCCTGATCCTCATTGCCAGATATCGGGAGTTCGGTTGCTAGAAAGTCTAAATTTGACGTCGTCGCTCTTTTTTGTTTGTCGTCACGCAGCGTTTGAGCGCGCGATTCATCAAGCAATCCTTGGATGGCGGCGTGCAGCCGTTGAAGAGCGCCGTGTTTATCCACCCACCATTCGGTGGACCAAAGCCGGAGGAGTTTCCATCCTAAGCTGCTCAAGACTGCGGCGCGCACTTTGTCCCGATCCCTAGCAGTCGCAGCGCTGTGATAGGTGGCCCCATCGCATTCGACTCCGACCAGATAGTCGCCGGGACGATCCGGGTGAACGATTCCAAGATCGATGCGGAATCGCGAGACGCCGATCTGCGGCACGACTTGCCAACCGAGCTTCATCAAGCCGCGTGCCACCGCTTCTTCAAACGGGGAATCGTAGCCACCCATAGAGCCTTTCACTGCTTCAGCCAGTGCTTGCGGGCCACGATCTGCGAACTCAAGGAAGTGTTTCAAGTCGCGGACCGCCCGTGCATTGGTGCGGTTCAGATCGATCATTGAAGGATCAAACGAGGTAAAAACCATCATTTCCTGCCTTGCGCGGGTGATCGCCACGTTCAAGCGCCGCCAGCCTCCGTCTCGGTTGAGCGGACCGAAGCTCATCGACATGTTGTTTGAGCCCGGCTCTGTCGGCCCGAACCCGACACCTAACATGATGAGGTCGCGTTCGTCGCCTTGTACCGTCTCCAGATTCTTGACGACCACGGGTTCTGTCATGTCCTCGCTGAAAAAACGTTCGATCTCCGGATGCCGCTGTCTTGCCTGATCCAGCAAATTTTCCACCAACTTCTGCTGATCCGAGTTCAGTGTGACAATCGCCAGCGTTTTCCCCGCAGCGACGAATACCGGATCGGTTAACCGTGCCACCGTTTCCGCCACCATTGACTCAGCCTCGGCTTGGTTGGTACGGCCTCTCCCTTTTGCGTAAACGCCGTCAACCCGCTTCCAACTCACCGCGCTCAAGCGCGTCACGGCAGCCGGGAAAGTGATGAGATTACTGTCGTAGTAGCGGTGGTTAGAGAATGCGATCAGGCTCTCATGGCGGCTACGGTAGTGCCAGCTTAGCGAGTGCTTCGGCACCCCGGCACCGAGGCATTCATCAAGAATGCTGTCCATATCTTCTTCGACGTCATCATCAGTTGTACTTGCGGCGCGGTTGAAGAAACTCGTAGGCGGCATTTGGCGCGGGTCGCCTGCGATCACGACCTGCTTGCCGCGAGCGATGGAGCCGATGGCATCCCATGGCGCGATCTGCGAGGCCTCGTCGAAAATTACGAGATCGAACAGTGCCAAATCCGCTGGCAAATACTGTGCAATGGAAAGCGGACTCATCAACATGCACGGGGCCAAACGGGTCATCGCATCGCCCATTTCCACCGCCAGTTGGCGCAGTGGCTTGTGGCGTCGTTGCTTCTGAAGTTCGTGCTTCAGGATACCGAAACCATCTTTCTTTCTGACGTCATTTTTCGAGGGAATCGATCCGCATAGTTTTGCACAGATATAACGGACACAGAGTTTCGACAAACGGTCATCCATCGTCCGGTAGCTTTCGATGTCGCTCATGTGTTCAGCAGAAACGAAATTCCGCAGTCTCGGTTCTCCATCGATCACCCCGGCGGCAAACCATCGGGCGTAAGCTGTTTCGAAATTAGCCGCCGCCTGTCCTTGATGAATCGCTCCCGCTTC
>JAYWAR010000008.1:0-2702 GCA_043782285.1 Akkermansiaceae bacterium
ATTCGTTCCCACTTGGATCGTAGTTCCCTTGTTCGCCCATTCCGAGGGGATCTCGGCGATCTGGGTGAATCCGGTGGTGAAGGTTCCATGAGCGATGACCCTCCGTGGCTCCTTGTCTTCCTTCGTGGCGAATTCAGTGACCGCCCAGAGGATCTTGGATAGATCCGCCCCTTCGACGAGTTGCGCATCACATTGGATTCTCACTTTAAGTGGCAGCGGTTTGCCGGCATCGTCGTATTGCGGTGAGTAGAGCAGGAAACTCGAGTTCTTTGTGTAGGAGTCCTTGGCAGCGACCTTGCCGTGCTGGGTGCCGCCTTCGATGATATCCATTTCAAATTCCAGACTCTTGGGTGCGGCTTTGGCCACTCCGGCGGGAATCCCGGCATCATGCCTCCTGCGGTCCTCGTCGCTCTGTTTGCGGCCGACTTTCCGCTCACCAGTCCGGTCGAGATTCCCGGCCTGACCGTTCTTGGCGGGCCGACCTTGCGGCAAATGTTTCGTTTCGCCGAGGCGCAATGAATCCGGTTCCACCGGGGAAACCAGGAGATCGTCAAAGCGGTTCGCGCCCGTCTCATGGCCCAGCAGCCACAGTTCGATCCCGTCCTGCTGCGGAGTTTCGGTAAGGCGGATTTCCGTCAAAACCAGCTCGCCACCGATTTCAAGATCCCAGGTGCCAGTTGCCAGATTCTGACAAATCCCAATCCGGATCCACTCCCGCGTCATCCCGGAAGGCCCGACCACCGCCGACACTCCCGTGGAAACCCAATTGCCCTGATGCTCAGGCAACGCGTGGTAGGCATGGAAGGTCGCCGGCCCATCGGCTCCATCGGCAAAAAAGCCAAGCACCGCTCCATCCAGATCCATGAACTCCTCGCTCTTCGCGAGTGGGCTGGCGGAAGGCCTCACCCAGACTTCGTAATACGTCTTGGCGTTCCGGGAAACTCGCTCGCCGCGAAAGTGGATCGACGCGTAGGGATTCCCGGCCACCGTTTCCAAACACAGCCCGGCCTCATCCCCATCCTCGCCAACGATCCGGGCATCCCCCTGAAGCAATTGCAAGCCACCTCCAGCACCCTTGAAAGCCCCCGCCTGATAGCCCTCGTTTGCCTCAAAGCGAATCATGTGATAGGGCAGCGACTCGCTCTCCGCACGCAGCACCCCAGCCGCCGCCCCCATCAGGCAACAAGTGATCTTGGCAACCCCAAGGACGACTTCCAGAACGGCGATAAATTTCATGGGTTTTTCAGGTGGCTCTCAAGCATGGAACCATCCAACCCACTGTCACGCCCATTATTCCGCCCCATTTTCCAGGAATCCGACACTAGGGAAATAGAGGCGATATTTGACCACTGATTACTCTGATTTTTCAGAACAGAATTTGGAAATTATCCCTGGCAAGATGGTAAAAGAGTCGCCAATTAAGGAATTTCTGAGCTCTCCACTTCAAATGAATCTGAAATCAGTGGTCCCTCTCTCCGTTTCGAAACCAAATCTCCCTAAGTAGGAATCCTGCCTCATTTTCCAACTCAGCTTTTTGGTTTTCAGCCATTCTTGTCGCAACATAGCCCCAAAGGCGACGCCGGATCAGTGCTTTCCCACGCTCGCCTTCCGTCTTGCTCCAGCAGTCCCTTCCTCGTACCTCCCGGTCATGAAACATCGTTTGGGCGGGGCTTCGCCAGCTCTCACCGGTCTCGGTCAGACGTCCTCGGAGCGGCTTTGCACCTTGAAAACCCCGGCACTTTCACTACTTTACCTACCGTGAGCAGTCTCGTTCTGAATCTTGATGACCGGCTGAAGCTGCGGCTTGATGCCCTTGCGGCGCACAATCACAAGCCATTGCCGGACTGGGCCGCTGAGCAGCTCGGTCGCCTCGCTGCTGATGCGGACGAGATTCCGGCAGCCACTTACTCCGCCGAATGGATGGCCACCTTCGGTGCCATCGGCGACCCTTCATTCCTTGCTCCAGAGCGCTCCCTTCCCGCCGCCGTGGAACCCCTTGATGTCGGGACGTAAATGGCCCGCTTCAGCAATACCAACATCTTTGTCGCTTGCCTTCGCGGTCGTGCCGACCCTGTCCTGCAAAAATTCCCTCGGTATCCACCCACCGAAATTCTCGTTCCCTTCCAGGTGCTCGCCGAATTGAAACTCGGTGCCGCCAAAAGCGCCCGACCGGGACACCGCTCGCTGCAAGTGGACAACATCCTTCGGCCCTTTGCCATTGCGTGGCCGGATATCGCGGCAGTCGAGCACTACGTGGACGTCCGCAGCACGCTCGAAAAGGCAGGTAACGTCATCAGCCAGCCCGACCCCTGGATCGCCGTGATCACTCGTGCCGCAGGCGGAATCCTCGTCACCAACAACTCCGACGAATTCTCCCGCGTTCCCGGCCTGATGCTTGAAGACTGGTTGCAGTCGTGATTCGGCTGCTATTCGCCGCTCAACCATCCTGTAGGGACTGCCCCACCGTCGGTGCCGATCAGATGCGAACGGCATCGGTTCCCCACTCATTGTCTGTTATTTGGGACCGGCCCCGCCGACTTCATCCGCTCGCTCACCGCAGCGATCTCTAACGGCGCAGCGTGTAGCGAACTCATCAGGGCGATGGCTAACAAAATCAGACGGTGCGGGTTTTTTCTCATGGCCAAGGCAAGCGGATTTCCCGTGCGCCGACAATCCCGAATCGGAAGCTGCTCCCGACCGGC
>JAYWAR010000009.1:0-2701 GCA_043782285.1 Akkermansiaceae bacterium
GCAGGTCGCCGAAGCCGTGGTGGCGGCGGGAGGCCGTGAAGTGTTCTGCCTCGCGTGGGAATTCCAAATGGAGCTGCGCCAGCACTGCCTCGCGCTGAAAGCGGAGCACGGCATCCGGATGAAACGGGTGCCGATCCCCCGAGAAATCATGGAGAAGAACCGCAAGAGTCCCCCGCCCTTCCTTAAAATGGCGGTGCTGGAAGCGGAGGCGGTCACCCGCACCGAAGGTGGCAAAAAAAATCGTGGAGGTGAAGTTGACGAAATTCCTGCTCTCACTGGCAGAGGTTCCGAGAAGCACTTCAAGAACGGGCGATCCGTAGCGGCTTCGATTTCATCGACTTCTGGGCGGTAGACTTCGATTGGAAACCGGGCCAGCCATTTCACCACGATTGGCAGGACTACCGAACGCGCAAAGACCGCAGCCTAAAAACCGTAAGCGACTCAAGCCACGTTTATGCCGGTGCCCGGCAAGCGCACGATTTGCATCAAAGTCGTGGATGACTTCGGCTGCGACACCAGCGTGACGCTGGAGGTGAAGGCATGAAAGCAACGTCAACGATCAAAAACCAATTCCTCCACCGTCAGCCCGATATCACGGGCAATCTGCCGGAGCAGCGGCGGTGCGAGATCCCGCACCTTGTGGACCGGAACTGTCGTGCCCCGACCATCCGCGTGACGGTATTGAACATGCGAACCGCGCTGGCGAACTTCTACAAAACCAAGTCTTTCAAGCAGTCGGCAAACTTCCGTGGGCTTGAGAACGGGAAGCGAACCCATGGTCAAGCGACTGCGACGTTTTGCGTTCCGATGAATTCAGCCACAAGCAGGGGTTCCCCGTCTTCCAGCAGCATAGAAATCACCTCCCGAAGGTTTCCGTTGAGTTCATCCAAGGTTTCCGCCTGTGAATGGGCACCCGGAAAACCCGGCACGTATCCGACGAGCAAACCTGTCGCTGAATCTCGTTCAATCACCGCCGTGAATGTTTTCATACCAACAGTCTTGCACACCACATTCTTTCGTCAATCACCCAAACTTTCATCTCCGAAACCCTAACGATCAAAACCGAATCTCTCGAACCGCTGTTCTCCGCCCGGGAGGAGCCGCTGAAACACCGAGTCCGTGCCGATAGCGGCGTGGGAGCGACTGCCATCACCCTCGCCCAGAATCTGCGCGGCGCAGTGAAGGACTGGCGGGATGCGTTCTACCCCGGCGCGAGCGATACCACCCGCTATCTGCTGAACCACAGGTTCGGCCGGAGCCATCAGATCAGCGGCTCCTTAGCAGGTAAGATCGTGCAATTCACTGGTGCTACCGAGAGCAATTTCATGGCGTACCTCCCAAACGCCGCCGGCCTTGATTTCCAAAACCGAATCATAACGCAGGCTCGCTTCTCCATTTTTGGACAAGACCACCACCCCGATTCCTTGCTCGCCGAGCATTTCCAGAATACTTGCGATTTTGCTCTTGGGCAGGGCGCTGCCTGGCCGATCAAGAAAAACGAAGGCTGGCTTTGCCAAGAAAATCCGCGAGATCGAAAGCAAGTGCTGTTCACCAATCGAAAGGAGATCATCCCAGTCATGGTCGGTATCGAGGCCATTGGCATGAGCCACCACCGACTCCAGATCCAGCATCGCCAGCACCTGCATAATCTCGGCATCGCCAATCACCGCTTCCATCCCAGTCCTCAGCAGCGCTTCGCGCAAGGTGCCCGGCGGTAAATACGGCCGCTCCGGTAAAAAAAGAATATCATCCAAGCCAGGGCGAGTGATTTTTCCGCCCCCGCATTCCCAAACCCCAGCAGTGGCACGAAACAAAGCCACTTTCGGGGCATCCTCTTTGCACGTGACTAACCAACGCGCGCCACGAACAATTTCGATATTCAGATCTTCCACCAACAACCGCGACTTATCCGCCGAGTGTAAGGTGATTCCCTGATAAGCCACCTTGTCAACCGCACCTTCGACCGAGATCATGCAAGGAACCGTCTGTTGCGCATGATCGATCGCATCGCTCAAAGTGTGAAGCCGAGCAACCACCGCCGTAAATGCCGAGATCGACTGGAACTGAGTCACGATCAACGAAAAAGCCCCAACCAAAGTGGCGAAAGCCATGGTCGATTGGGTGATCACCCCGAACTCATGATCGCCCGCGATGAACATCGGTGCGATGATCAAAGCCGGGATAATTTGAATGAAATAGTTATAGCCATTGGTAAAAAACCCAAGGTTGCGATTGATCCGAATCAAACGCCTGAAATTGCCAGTCAAGGCGTTTAGCCGCTTATTCAAACGAACTTTGAAGCGACCTTCACGGTGGGCCAAGGCAATCGACTCAGAATTTTCCCGAACATGAATTAAATCTGAACGGAAATTCGCTTCCATGTCCAACTGGTTGTAATTGAGACGAATCAGCGGTTTCCCGAGGTAAATCGTGAGCAAAGAACCCACCACCGCGTAGGCCACCGCAACCACGAACAGCAACGGACTGATGGTCCACAATACCCCCGAAAACGAAACTGCGGTCAGCGTTCCATTCACAATCAGCAACACAAACGATAGAGTGGTGGTGGTGAAGGCTCGCACATCATCCGAAATCCGCTGGTCCGGGTTTGCAACTCCCGTCGCCGAATCCAAACGATAATAGGTCCGATCTTTTAAATAGGCCTCCGTCAGCCGCCTCGTGAGTTGCTCACGCCACAAAA
>JAYWAR010000010.1:0-7487 GCA_043782285.1 Akkermansiaceae bacterium
GCCGTGACGTGTTCGCCGTTTTCTGCGACTTTGATCAGTGCGTCCACGATCCGGGATTTTCGCGCGGTACGGTAAAGGACTTGTTTGATGGCAATGACGTCGGGGTCCTCGGCGGCCGAGGAAGGCGGCGATTTGGTTGAGGAAAATACAAGTCTGCCTCCTTGTTGACCGTCGGCGAATACAGAAACTTACTTGCGCCGCCAGCCACTTCGAGCGCGCAGAAGAGATAGCCCCATTCCGAAGCGCCGCACCCATGGGTGGAGTCCATTGCCCATTTCATCGTAAATCCAGAGCTTGACCTTACGGCCTGAGAGCAATTCTAGCCCCTTCATCTTCTCTACGAGCGTGACCTCGAATGCACTCGCAACTTCCTCATCTTTTTTCAAGTGACTTGGGCGGGGGACCTTGAGCCGCCTTCCAAGCTTTCCCAGCTAAGAGTAGATGGAGTGGGTTTCGAATTCGATCTGGTGCGTCTCCTTGAGCTACGCTTAGGCTTAGTCGGCAGTGCGGAATTTCCCCGCCTTGAGCATGGCACTTAGCTCGGATTTGGCCTCCGCGGTCATCTTGCCCTTTCTTCCCGAACCTGCTCCACGTGTCAGCAGCGCTGACACTCCACCTTTTCGGAAAAGTTTAATCCAATCGTTGATGCTGTTGCGATGGCACCCGACCCAATATGCCACTTCCGCGATTTTCAGCTCCCCTTCTAGCAGGATTTTAATGGCCCGGAGGCGCTCCTTCTACCAACCCGTCTTCGCGGCACGATGCATTCCGACGATCTCGGATGCCTCATGCTTATGATCGATCTTGCTTCGTTTCGACCCTATGCCTGCCGAGTAAGACCCATTCGCAGCCACTCCCAGAAATTTTACTAAATAGGATAAGTTCGCACAGACCCAGCTCGCAGCAGAAGCGGCTAATGGAGCATACCGGAATCGGACGCTTCGGGCTGCACCATCGACCATCTGAAACAACTTATTGAGGCCAATCGGAGTAACAGATTACCGCAGCGTGGCAGTCTCTGATCGAATACCACAACACTCCCTACGATTGACTTCAAATCCCCATTCGAAATCTCAAGCGAGCCCCCACCCTTTACTGGAAACGGACGACGCTGGCGAATCACCCGAATCTTACTAGCTAGATAAAGTTAGATTAGCCGTCGCCGCCGAAATAGCGTCAAAAAACTCAAACATACAAGGGCTGCCGAAGTGGGCTCAGGAACTGCTTGTGCCATAAAACTGATATTATCATAAAACGCACCTGATGGCAGAACGACTTTTGAAACATTTTCGAAAGTCCTGCGGTCTGACACCACCAAGCCTGACACTGTTTGATCCAGCTCAATATAACCGATGAGCGTATCTGCGGCGTCATAGAACAAAATATTCGTGCTAAAAGCAGGATTTCCTCCGCGATTCAGAATATTGCCCAAGCTGCTATTGTCGAGAGTGACTCCGAAGCTACTGAGATTCAGGGCACTGGCGAAGCTAAACATCACCGGGCCATCAACGGCACTCAACGCATTGCCAGAAATTGAAGGCCCGTAAAACGATAAATTCGGATCTCCCACTACCACAGTCGGTGACGTAATATCCGCTCGAAATCCCGGAACTACCAATAGATCACCCTTGTCATCGAGAGTTTCCCAATAAGCATTCTCTAAAGTAAGCACTGCTGGTAGCGGCGTACCGGTCGTCGTCATCGAAGTCGCACCGTCAAAATTTAAGAGGGTCACCCCGTGGACAAATGGGACCATCAATACAGTCACGGCAAGCTTAGATAAAATTGATTTCATCGTATTTTGATATTATGAAATTACTTGGAACCACCTATAGCAGCTTGCATCGCCTTGAAGAACACCTCGGTGTTATCCATGGTTCCGGAATACAGACTGCTACCACGACCGAACGAATAAACCGGCACATCCGCCGCCGTATGTGCGGCACTCGTCCCGGAAATCTGACCGGTAATGGTGTAACCATTCGCATCACGAGCAAGTGGATTCGCGGGAATTTGACTGAGGTTAGTGCCGTAAGCCGTTCCACTCGTCGGTTGCTGGCTATCACGAATCGGAAATGGATTGGTGATGAAGTCTTCCTTGCGATCAACATTCGCCGCGTAACCAATGATCATTCGATAGTCAATATCCGTGGTTACTGGGTAGCCATCCGTGGCGATGGCATAATTCGGGAATCCGGCAGCCTCGTAGAGGCCAACACTGGCTTGCGCAAGTGCAGCGGTTGTTGTGGCTGCTGCCGCAACTACTTGGGCAGCGTTTGTCCGCGTCGAGCCACCATTGATCGCGATCCCCGCGCACTCATGATCCGCTGTAACGATAATGAGTGTGTTCGGATTGGCTTGGGCGAAAATTTTACAAACACCAATCGCATTATCAAACTCTAGGGTATCAAGAATCCAACGCTCTGAATCCATGTTATGCGCCTGCTTATCGATCGAGGCACCTTCTACCATCAGCACGAAACCTTGCGGCGCGTTGCTAAGTACTTTGAGTGCTTTGTCCGTCATTTCATTGAGCATCGGTTGATCCGGGAAACCATAATCGTTGACCAAAGTATTGCCGGTGGTTGAGCCAGTCGGCACCACGCCGCGCCGACCATTGATCTTGTCGAGCGAGACATTCATATTAGAGAATGAAAATAGTCCGATCAATTGCTGAGTTGTGTTCGGAACTGCGGCCAATGAAGTTGCTGTCGGTGCATAGGTAAAGCCAGCGCTCTGGAAGTCGCTGAGCAAATCACGATTGATATCAGTCGCGTCACCTACGGGAACGCCCCAAGCCGTAGCGAGCTCGGATGAATGGGCGTAATCCGTATTAGATGTAGCGCGCGCACTTCCGGTCGTCGTAGAAGGTAAAAACCACTTACGCCCACCACCTAGCAAAACCTTAAGACCACTTTTATCAACCGCTTCATCCAAGTATTGGTCACAAATTCCGGTGCCAGCACCACGGTCTTGGGTATGGATTCCGAATGCGGCAGGCGTAGCATCGAACACATCGGCAGTGGTGACGATGCCCAGCGCCTTACCTTGAGTACGGTGTAGATATTCACCGATAAGCTCGACCCGAGGGTTGTCGAACTTGGCAGTCGTATCATCCGGAAAGACCCCTTCCTGATTGTTATTAGACTTGTTACCTGTGGAATAACAGGCTGCACCTGGAGCAGAGTCCGTCACAATTGAGTTGAGTGAGGCGGTCTTAACGATTCCGGTATTGGGAAAGCTATCTGTGACAAGATCTTCTAAAGCTTTCCCTTGTTGGACGCCTTTACCCATAATGCGAGCGGCTGTTCGGTGACCGATACCCATACCATCACCAATGCAAAAGATGATATTTTTCGCCTTCGTTCCGGCATTGGTATTGAGTGAAATCACTTCAAAATTTCCGGTGGCAATCACCACCGAGGAGTCACTCTGAGTGGCCTCTACCGTAAAACGATGAATTCCAGATGTGTTGCACGAATACGCCCGAAGGGTGGGTGCTACCGAAGAAGCAGCAAGACCTGAAACCGTTGTCGCGATTAAGGTAATTGTCCCAGGCACCAGGATGTTATCGACTTTAAAAACCGCACTCGTGATTGTTTTACCATTCTCTGGACTAACGGTTGCCTGCAAATCAAACCGCTGACCGGGGAGAAACCGCGCGATAATCGGCGGAGTAGGATCATTGAAGGTAAACATCGCACTGGGTGGAGTCAGCCGTGAAACCGTAGGTGCAGCGATTGCGAGACCGGAAAAAATCGCCACGGATAAAGTGACGGCAGTCGTGATGAGATCGAGACGGGTTGTTTTCATAGGGATAAAATATTGAGGGAAAATTAATAGGATTGGAGTTGAGTTGGCGCTGTTAATGGCAGGTCGAGTAGCAGCCTGACAAAAGAGGTTTCACCACCTTGTACATAGTTTCCGACAGCAAGAATACCTGTCAGTAACAATGGACCAGGAGTGAACGGGACTTGTTCTTCAAGGTTACCCTGCACCGTTACTAGCACATGTACCCCGGGAATATCATCGCACAGGCCGTATTCCTCAGGTTGCGGTTTTAGTGGCACTGCGGAAAAAATAAACTGTCGTTTATTCGCCCGCTGCATTTCACCCATATAACCTAACATTCTAACATTTTTGCCATGGAGTGATAAGAGTTTAGCAGATGGCTCAAGTCCACGCGGACCTACTGGCATTTGATAGAACTCTTGAAAGTTTAACTCCTGCACCCCTGCGGGCAGTGGCGGCAATTGGAGCATGATTGGCGGTTCTGCGCGCTTCACGGCATTTAAAATTGTTGCAAGTTGTTCCGAGCTCACATGCGAGCGGCGTTCTGCGGGTGGCGGTGGTGCCGCGTGATGGGGGTCATCTCCCCATGAGCTGACGATCCCCGACACGCCAAATAAAATGGCTAACGTCACAAGTTTTCTGGAGTGGTCCATATTTGATTTGTGTTCTAAGAAGTCCAAGACTTGCATTTTCACAAATGCTGAAATTGCCCAGCACTTGCCAACATCTCCTTGCACACCCGAGATCTTTAACCGCGCCCACCCCTCCCCACTAAAGTTGAATGGTCACAACATTGCCACGTGAAAATATTGCCACATTTCCCGCCCTTGCCATCCGATCAAATCATCTCTGCAAAAAAAACGCCCACCTCCATTGCTGGAGGCAGGCGTAGTGAATTTAAAAAATCTGAAGCTTACTTCGAAGATGAGGTGAAGCTCGCTTGGCTTGCACCTTTTTTGATTTTACTCGACTTGATCCAGCTCATCGTGGAACGAAGTTTTTCACCGACTTTTTCGATCGGGTGTTGAGCTTCAACCTTGCGGATCGCGTTAAAGTTTTTATTCCCGGCAGCATACTCCGCAGTCCATTCCTTGGCGAACTTGCCGTTTTCGATGTTCTTGAGCTGAGCAACCATCCGCTTCTTCACGGAGGCGTCGATGATTTTCGGGCCAACCGTGACATCACCATATTCGGCAGTCTCGGAGATCGAAAAACGCATCCCGGCGATGCCTTGCTCATTCATCAGATCGACGATCAATTTCAGTTCGTGGAGGCACTCGAAGTAGGCCATCTCAGGCTGGAAACCCGCCTCAACAAGCACCTCAAAGCCAGCTTTCACCAGCGCAGTGGTGCCACCGCATAGCACGACTTGTTCGCCGAAAAGATCAGTGACCGTTTCCTCGCGGAAGTTAGTCTCAAACACCCCGGCGCGAGCGCAGCCAATACCGCCGGCCCAGGCGAGCGCGGTTTGTTTAGCTTTACCCGTAATGTCTTGATGAACGGCGATCAAACCGGGAACTCCTTTGCCCGCGACGAATTGCGAGCGAACGGTGTGGCCAGGGCCTTTTGGCGCGACCAAGATCACATCGACGTCAGTCGGGCAGGTGATGGTCTTAAAGTGAACGGCGAAACCGTGTGAGAACAACAAGGTCTTACCCTTGGTGAGGTTAGGCGCGATGTCCTTGTTATAAACTGATGGAATTACCGTGTCCGGAGTCGCGACGAAAATCACGTCAGCCGCCTTAACCGCTTCTGCGGTGTCCATCACCTCGAAGCCGAGCTTCTTGGCAACTTCACGGGACTTCGATTTCGGATAGAGGCCGATGATGACCTTTAGGCCACTGTCCTTGAGGTTGAGCGCGTGGGCATGGCCTTGTGAGCCGAAGCCGATCACGGCGAGGGTTTTCTTTTTCAGGGAGACGATCGAGGCGTCCTTGGTGGTATAGATCTTCGCGGCCATGGCTGATCGGTAGGTTAGTTCAATTAGAGCACGCCGCAGCCATCGGGGCAATCGGCGGAGCGGCAACTTGGAGGGACGACGCGACGGGGTCAAGCAACAACAGGGATTTCCCTAGCTTGTGCTCATTTTGAATCCGTGATTTGCACGATCCAGCGCTACAAAACCCATCTTTGATCACCATCGTGAGTGAACTCCGCTGCACATTTGCCACAATGATCGCGAACAAGTCATAGTTATGGTATGATCCTAATTCTGGCAGATTGCTATCACTCCATCGAGAACTGGCTGCGGACGGAGATCATGGTGCAGAGGTTTATGGGTAAATCCATCAATGGCGGGTTGCTGAATCCAGAGCCGCAGCCACTGCCCGGAAGCTGCTCAAGCTAGCCTCAATGTTCTCGATGATTTCTTCGGCGAGGTCGGCGGGTTCTGGGAGATTAGCGAGGTCCTCGAGGCTGTCGACTTTTACCAGAAAAGGTCGAAGCGGGTCTTGTCACGAGCAGCGAGTTCTTCGTAGCTGTATTTCCGCCAACGACCTTCTGGGTTAGATTCTGCATTCCATGTTTCCTTGCGTTTATGACGGTGGGTCGGGTTGTCGCAGCCGATGAACTCTCGGAGATCTTCCAGTCGCAGTGGCTTTCGCTTTAGCGTGTGGTGGATGTTCGTGCGGTAATCGTAATACCAAACATTCTTGGTGCCAGTGGTCTTGCTGGCTGGGCAGTTGTCAAAGAACAGCACATTCGCTTTCACACCATGGGCATAGAAAATGTCGGTCGGTAGGCGGAGAATGGAGTGGAATTCGGTGGTTTCGAGCAGCTTCTTGCGGACGATTTCACCCGCTCCCCCTTCGAACAGGACCTTGTTGGGCAGCACCACTGCGGCGCGAACGGTGGTCTTAAGGTGCGAACGGATGTGCTGAAGGAAATTGAACTGCTTGTTGGAAGTCGTTGCCCAGAAATCTTGTCGATTGTAGATGAGGTCGTCGCGCTCCTGCTCGCCTTCTTCGTTGGTGAAAGTCATGCGGCTCATCTTAACGAAGGGCAGATTCGCCAGCACATAGTCCACCGCCATCGACGGTTGTGCGACCAAAGCATCCGCCGAAGAAATGAGCGACTCGCCATCAATCTCGCCGATGTTGCGAAGAAGTAGGTTCATCAGACAAAGGCGACGCGTGCCTGCCACGATCTCGTTGCCGTAGAAGGTTCCATTTTTAAGAATGGCCTTCTGGTGCTTGTCGAGCTTGCTGCCCTCGCGTGTTAGATAATCATAAGCAGCGAGCAAGAAGCCGCCGGTGCCGCATAAGGGATCGGCGATGGTCTTGCCCGGCTCGGGGGCCATGCATTCGACCATCGCGACGATCAACGCACGCGGGGTGAAATACTGGCCTGCTCCCGATTTGGTGTCTTCGGAGTTCTTTTCAAGGATACCATCGTAAATATCGCCCTTGGTATCGGAGCCGAGCATCACCCACTCCACGCCATCCACCATCTCGATGAGCCGGGCGAGCTTGGCAGGATCGGTAATTTTGTTTTGAGACTTGGTGAAAATCTGCCCCAGCATTCCTCTGGCAGTGCCGAGTTCCCGCAGCGTCTCCACGTCGTGAACTTCCAACGCGGCACCTTTTAACGACTTGAGTGCGGGCCAGGCGTATTTCTCGGGAACTCCGACATTGCGGTTGTGTGGCGGACGACCGTATTCATCCGCCATTTTCAGGAAAATGAGTTACGTAAGCTGC
>JAYWAR010000011.1:0-2695 GCA_043782285.1 Akkermansiaceae bacterium
TAGTCCACACCGCCATCTGGGGATTCTGGCCGGAGCGTCGCAGCGCAGTCATCGCATCGCTGATGATGACTGCTACGTCCCCGCCGGAGCAAACCCGTATGCATGGCGCATGGGACAAGGCTTACTTTAGCGGTGCGGAACGACGACCCTTGGGCTAGCTGCTGGAGGAGATCACAGAATGCTATTTGTGGATTCTAGAACCGATCCCGTCCCTCTGGGATTTTGGGTGGGATTACTTTTGATAACACCGCTATTCAGAGATGGAGTGTCGATTGCTGGCGACTCAACTCCTCCACGTTCGGCAACTAATTCTGCGAGAGTTTCGTTGCAGAATTGCTCGCTCCAAGCATGGCACCAGGGACCGATATTGTGATGTTCACGAAACTGCTAGCTTGTGGCAAGCCAGCCACCGGCTAATATATAAGTCTGTGAATAAACGCCTCGTCATCCCAGAACTACTCGACCACCTGCCTGCAACGGACCCTGAGGCCTTGCGCAGTCGGCGAGACCTGCGCCGAATCAATTTCCTGATGGGTAACGAGCGCTGGATCTGTCGGAGTCTTCGCCAATTTCCCGAAGCCCTCAGCCGTGGGGTCGTCGAGATCGGCGCGGGCGACGGTTTGCTCTGTGCCAAGCTCGCACGCATCTTTCCGCAAACTCAGCTCATGGGGTACGACCTGCTCGCCCGGCCGGAAAACTTAAGTCCCCAAATCGACTGGCAGCAGGGCGATATTTTCAAGATCTCACCACCACCAGCAAGCGGCGTCATGGTGGCCAACTTATTGCTCCATCACTTCGCCACGGAATCACTACCCGCCCTCGGCTGCTGGTTCGGCAATTTCGAGGTTCTAATCTTCAACGAGCCGGATCGCGCTCGTATCCCACACCTTCTCGGTCACCTGTTACACCCGTGGATCAATCGCGTGACCCGGCACGACCTGCACGCCAGCATCACCGCAGGTTTCAGCGTTGGGGAAATCCCCCACTTGCTCAAATCCATTCCCGGCAACTGGCAGTTTGAAGAAACTTCGACATGGCGTGGAGCCAGACGCGTGATAGGCTGGCGAACTTGAATCATGAAATTACCATTGCCGGTGGCGGCTTGGCTGGCCTAGCCCTCGCTACGGCCTTGCGCTTGCAGCAAGTGCCGGTGACCGTGCTCGAAGCTGGAAATTATCCTCGCCACCGAGTTTGCGGAGAATTTATTTCTGGGGTGAGTGAAAATACTCTAGCGGTACTCGGAATCACTGACTCGTTCGCCGGTGCACTCCGCCATCGTTCACTCACCTGGTATCAAAATGGCCAACAAATCTATCGCGATCAGTTGCCAAATCCAGCATTCGGGATTTCTCGTTATCGACTCGACGAGCGGCTTCGAGAGCATCTTGAAGCGTTAGGAGGTACCGTGATCACAGGGATGAGAGCCCAGCCCACGGCCAACGAAGGCTTCGTCTGGACTGCCGGACGCCGCCCCGTCAAAGGCCAATGGATCGGTCTCAAAGCTCACATCCGTCACCTCCCCACAAGCGCTGGCTTGGAAATGCACACCGGCAACAACGGCTATGCCGGGCTCGTCGCGGTCGAAGACGGTTGGACCAACGTCTGCGGCTTATTCCAAATCAACCGCTCGCTCCTCGCAAGCGGTTCCGATTTGCTTCCAGCCTATCTGGAAGCCGGTGGCAACCGACAACTCGCCGCCATGCTGCGAGACAGCGAGTGGCGCGCGGGATCCTTTTCGGCAGTGGCTGGCTTCCAGCTCGGACGACAAGCTAGCTTGCCCGGCCTGCTCGTGCTCGGCGATGCGGAAAGCATGATCCCGCCATTCACCGGCAATGGGATGTCCATGGCATTTGAAGCTGCAGAATGTGCGCTCGCCCCCCTGGTCGCATGGTCACGCGGCGAACAAGCTTGGCAACACTGCGTGAATTGCGCCCGCACCGCAGTGACTCGAAAATTCAAGCGTCGCTTGGCGGCAGCGAAATTGTTGCATGCCGTTTTGCTAAATTCTAACGGCCGATCCCTGTTGCACAGCCTCGCAGCGGCACGTTTGTTACCTTTTCAACCGATCTTGCAATTGGTTCGTTAGCCAATCTCCACACCGCCATGTATCTCCGCTCTCTCGCTACCGCAGTCCCACCCCGTTCATTCACCCAAGAATCCTGTTGGCGCGAGATGCTTGAGGGAAATTTCCTGAATACCCTAAAACCACGATCGGCGGCCTTGATCGAAAAAATTCTAAGCTCCGGTAATTCAGGGATCGTGCAGCGGAATTTGGCGCTGGATTCGATTGCCACTGCCTTCGGCCATGACGCACAGCAACTCAATCAAAACTTCGAGCAGCAAGCCCCTCAGCTCGCAAGCACTGCGCTGCGAGATGCCTTACAAAAATCCGGCCAAATCCCCACCGATGTCGATGCCCTTTTTGTCTGCACCTGCACCGGCTATCTATGCCCCGGCGTCAGCAGCCACTTGGCAGAGCAGTTAGAAATGCGCCATGATGTTTATCTCGCGGACCTGGTCGGCCTCGGCTGTGGTGCCGCCATTCCAATGTGGCGTGCAGCTCAAGGCTTTCTCGCCGCAAATCCACGAGCGCTGGTAGCGACGGTCGCCGTGGAAATTTGTTCCGCCGCGTTTTTTGTCAATGACGACCCCGGAGTATTGATCAGTCTTTGCCTGTTTGGCGACGGTGCCGCCG
>JAYWAR010000012.1:0-7460 GCA_043782285.1 Akkermansiaceae bacterium
CTCTTTCAGAGAAATCTTCATCTGATGAATGAAGTCTTTGCGGGATTCTGCGCTTTGAGCTTCGCCCTCATTTGGCGCTGGAGAGGTTCCAGACCGGATCCATGGGTTTGCGATAGGGTTGCCTGCTTTGGAGTTTGGCAGAGCCTCAACAACGCTGACGATGATGACCGCAAAATCAATCCGTCTTTCTTCCCGTATTTGAGGTGTCATGACAAGCCCATCAAAATTCAAAAATCAAAAATCATCACTCGGCACTCAGAAGGCTGGCGTAACTATTTCTTGATGTGGGATTTTCTTAAGTTAGCGCCTATGACCAGCTGCCCTCCAGGTATCCACCCCTGGCCGCTTGCAATGACAAAAGGTCTGTCCCGAATGGCAATGACTTAAGCGGTTTTTCGGAGTTTTCGGCCTTCATTGAAATCATTCAGACCCTCCGTTCGAGACCATTCAATTTCGCCCGTCCTGACATTGATTTTGGAATTTTTGAGAATTTTTTCGCGGATGCAGCAGGCACCTCGTAGATCATTGAGAATCACCAGAACTTCGCTTAATTCCGTATTTTCCAATTTTAACCCGCAGTTATCAACGCCGGACAGAATGTCCGCGTCCCACCAGCGTTCAGAATGAACGCGCTCCGCTCTCGCCCCTTGGCGGTCCAACCCATCTTTCCCCATCCGCCCCCAGTCTTCATCTGTGCAATCCGTGGTTAGAAATCTTCATCTCACTTAAAACCAAGCTCGGCGCACATTTTATCGTCCGCTTTTTCAAGCAGCCACGCCGGATAGAATGTTCGTAGCGCATCCGGGTCCACTACCTTTCCCTCTTCGTCTTTCTGCTGATACCAAGGGTCGGGGGGCTTTGACTTTCCTCATGCGACTCAACACCGGCTCAGGCCGCGGATTGATAGCATGGATCCGATCCTGCCCGAAGAACTGGCAGAACTTCAAGACTTTGTCGGATGTCGCATGATGGGTTGTTGCAGCCACACCGTGGATAATCATCGAGCAGATTGCTTTGTTGATGGAACATTTCGGTGCCGGGGTTGCCACTTTCTCCGCTTCTGTCTCATTCTCGGTTCCGAGGCTGGCGCGAAGAAGTTTGGCTCCGGGGCATGGGTAGCAGGACAGGCAGAAATTTTTCGAATCGGGGCGTTGGTAAATGCTGGCCATGGCTGGGATCGGGTTCTCGACACACGCGAATCCTGCGAATGTGCGCAAAAAAGCGTATTTCGGGGCTCATGCCCAAGTCTTGCGTCCAAAAGCATCTCCCGCTCCTTGCCTTGAACCCGTTGTTCACAGTGCCCGTTACAGGCCTGTTCAAATCACCACTCCGGAAAAAAAGCGAAATCCGTTTAACTCTTTGGAAATAAACGGCTTTCATTGGTTGCGGGAGTAGGATTTGAACCCACCCCAGATTCTTTGCAATCGATTGAAGATCAAAGGAAATCCCCTCACCTCTCCGAGGGGTATACACAAATAGGCGCACAGATTCCTGACCCGGATAGGCAAATGCTGGCGCGGGTGGTCGAAGCATGGCCTCAGCTTGGTCGTGGTCTAAAGCTGGCGATTCTCGCCATCGTTGACGCGGAAAGCCGGGAAGGAGGGGCCGGGTGAAGACTTATGTCCTTCACTCGAACCCCGCCACCACCCCAAGGAAAGACAATCGGACGCAGTCCGATGCCGGATCGCGCGCTAGCGCGACCGGCGCGGACTGCGTCCGATACCTGAGTAGGGGTGAGCGGGTTTATCTCAAGATCGTCGAGAACGAGAGCGGTCGGGAAATCCCGGCAGAAGCATTCGAAAAGAAGAAAGCCGAGCGTGATCTCCTCATGGCGCAATCTATCCACATTGCGGACATGCTCGAAAGCGTTGGCGTCAAAGCCTACGGCGAATCCAATCTCACGATGATCGGCCTCCTAACGGGGATCGAGGAACCCATGATAGACTTTCGAAACATTGTGTTCATTCCCGCCGTGGCAAAACGCAAGCGAAACAGGCTGCTCGGGGATCTGGAGTATTTCATTCAGAATCACCCCTATTCACGGATGTGGGTATTCACCTCGGGTTCTCGCTGTCCCATCGAAGCCGTGTCGGATAGGATCAAAGAGGTTCATCGCCGGATCTCCAAGCTCAACGCCAAGCCGTTCATGAAGGCCGCGGGGATCACCATCGTGTTCCGTGCGACTGAACTTGGATCGTTGGAGCGTGTCGAGGGAATCGCGACATTCCACATTCACTGCCACGCGATTGTCCACCTGGGCCGGAAACTAACGAAAGATGCTTGGTCCTTACTCCTCGGAAAAGTCCGCGAGTGGTGGCAATTCCACTTTGCCGACGCCAAGCAAATCCAGATGGCGCGTGAAGCGTGCAAATACGTTGTCAAACCGGGAGACCTGTTGAATCTCACAGGTAACGAACTCAAGGCTCTCTATGACCAGCTTTTCAAACTGCACCTGGTCCAAGCTCTCGGCCCGCTTCGCGACCAGAGAAAGAATCGGGAGGATACGGATCAGCGGTTCCACCGCATTTCAACGCCATTGGGAAACAAGCTGGAAACCATTCCAAACTGGAACACCCGCCCACCTGCCTCCGCTACGCCGAGCACGGGCCCAGGGCTTGATATGGTTTTGGCGACTCTCGCTCCGGCTCCCTATTTCTCCCGCATCACCGAGCCGGCCGTTATCGTGATGAACCGCAGCAAAGAGGCCATACTTGAGAAGAGCGCCCGTTTGCGAAGGATCTGGGAGGCGGCACAGGGGCTCTTAAATGCCAGCGGTGCAACGGGTTGACGTTGTCGGTCCCTAGCATGCGATTCGGCATCAGATGAAAGGATCTCCCCCCTAGCCCCCCGGCAATGAGGGCAGGAGTCCAGAGGGCGGAGCCCTTTGTGTCATTTCGCCGACAGGCATTGTTCCATCGTGCTGCAAAAGGTCTCTCCCGCTCCCCTTTAGCGGGACGCCGGAGTCCTGACGGGTCCGGGGATCAAGAACACGGGGGGAGTTGGGCCGGGCGTAGCATTGGCATTCGCCGGGGGACGGGATCTAACTCGCCTCTTCCATTTAGGTTCACACTACTGCCGTAACTGTCCCGGTTCGCATCCTCGTGATTATGCGTGCTGCCATATTCGCTGAGGATCTACTAATGGTTTTTCAGTCAGGAGAATAGGTGAGAAGCAGTCGGTCGTGGACAACTTCCTCTTCAAGGGTCTCACCTACCATCTGGAATCTCCTTAGCGTAAACCGCCCGCAATTCACGTAAGCTTCATGCAAAAAAGGCCTTCTGGAATTTCCAAACGGCAGAGGTCTTTTCCAGATTTCTTTGATCGGTCGATGCTTAAGGCCACGTTCACCCCTCGGCTTTTGCAACGTTCGATTGCCCCCACTGATTCGCGGAAGGTCGAAGCCCAGACTTCAGCGCGCACCACAGCGGCGGTGTAGGCAAACGAGGTGTTATTCAAGAAAGACTTTAACAATTCGTTTGACGCATCGCAACCTATAGGTATAACCCATGTGTATGACTGACCGACAAAAAATCACAATTGATGATCGGATAAGATCCGGGCGACGCCTTGCTGTCGATATCGACGCACCACGGGACCGCACCGTTTGTTTCATGGTTTCCGAGGATGAGAAACTGGCAATCGACGAATTGGCAGCCTGCTTGAGCCGCACGCGCTCCGCGGTGCTCACGAAGATTGTCAACGCCTTCATCGCTGACTGGAACGATGGCGACGACCCCGAGCGCATTCTAGCCCTTTTCCAAGAATACCGAGCACCGATGAAGCAGAAACAAATCCCCACACACAGAAAATGAAACGTAAAACGAATACCGTAAATGACCTTGCGAAATGGATCGCCGCCGAGATTCAGCCAGACGAGGAAGGAAGCCGTTGCCTGACGATAGATCGGGAATGGGTGTTGGACCCGTCTCGAGAACTGCGTCAGCGGACAGCAGATGAGCTCGTAACCCTCCATGATCGACTTCGCCGGGCAATACCCGATGACTTTGACTTTTCCATGGAGTTCGAAGATGGCGAGGTTTTTGCAACTCTTGAATACGCTGATGGACCTCATGCGGGCTATGGCTCGGACTTTCCGGTCGCACTGGATCGGAATTTGGTCAGCGCCCTCTGCGAATACGATTGGGATTCCTTGCGGGCCATGGTGATCCAAGGAACTCAATTTCACGAGAATACGGCCGACATGGCTGGAGACTTCCCCTGCACACTCGAAACGACAGGGAACATCCAAGAGAGGCACGCGGCGACAATCGAGCAATTCCAGAAAGACCCTGAATTTGCAGATTCAACATATACTATGCTGTCTGCGAACGAGTGGGAAGACGAGGAAGAGAGCGAGGATGAACTGGATGAGCCCTCCTTGGTGGAATACGAGGTATTTACCTTTCCTAACCTTGATAATCTTCTTGGCCAGATGGGCGATCTTCTCACCTTCAGGCATACCATTGTCGCCATCCTGAGAAGTGGAAAAATCCTATCACCGGAAGAAACTGACGGACTGCGACAGGAAGCCCTCGAAGGCTTGGGACCGATTTCCCGGGCCAAGGCAGAGGGCCGATTCGGCGCAGCAGCCGCCATGATGCAGAATCCGTTTTGAAAGCCATGAAAACGAACAAGGAAACAGGGAATGACGATGGGCATATGCGCCTGATCGACAAAAAGCAGGCCGCCGATTTGCTGAGCACGTCCGTGCGCACCATCGAGCGGGAGGTAAGTGCAGGTAGGCTGGTAAAACACAAGATCCGGGGATGTGTCCGCTTTCTTAAGGTCGACGTTCTCCGCCTGGGAAGGATGGTCACGCCATGATCTTCAAGATAGAGAAACGCAAGAAGCGGGTCGATGGGGCTCTCAAACAATCCCGCTGTTACTATCTCCGGTATCGGATTGGCGACATGCCAAGCGACAAGTGGGTTTCGCTGGGAGTGACGGACAAGGGAGTTGCACACTCCGAAGCCAAGAAATTCATTCTGGAGAAAGAGCGGGAGTTTGCCGGTTTGGCACTCCCCCGCCAGCAGGTCGAAGCACGGAACATCCCGGTGACCAAGCTGCTTGCCGAGTTCATCGAAGAAATGAAGGCGCGTCGCCGTGATCCGAAATACATCGCGGTTACTGACGCAAGGGTTTCAAAAGTCGTGAAGGATGCCCGTTGGCGGAAACTCGGCGATGTGACGGCGGATTCGTTCCTCTCATGGCGGCGGGCAAATGGTCACTTGGTCGCCAAAACCCGCAACGATTACCTGGCTTCGGTGAACGGCTTCCTCGAATGGCTCGTCAAACTGGATCGCTTGGCTTCCAACCCACTCGGCAAAATCGGTAAAGTTCAGGAAAAGGGCGACGAGAAACGCAAGCGCCGTGCGTTCACTCCTGACGAGTTCAAGCGTCTGTGTGCTGTGAGCGGACCGCGCACGCCGGTTTACCTCACGGCGGCTTACACCGGCCTTCGTCGGAAAGAGCTTGCCGAACTCCAATGGGGAGACGTTCAAAAGACCGAAAAAGGAATGCAGTTGTCGCTGCGTGCCGCAGTGACCAAGAACCGCTTGGCTTCGAGCATTCCGGTTCATCCACGCTTGGCTGCTGAAATCGATTCCATCCGCCCCAGCGCCCCCCGGGCGATCGACAAGGTGTTTCCCCACATGCCGCGCATCGAGCGCTTCAGACTCGATCTGAAGGCCGCCAGCATCCATTACGAGGACGAGCTGGGGCGCTTCGCTGACTTCCACGCGCTTCGCTACACTTTCGCCACGTTTTTGACCGTGTCGGAGGCCGGACAACGGGTGACTCAGGAACTCATGCGCCACAGCGACCCGGAATTGACCGCCGGACTTTACACCGACGCGGCACAGCTTCCGCTTCGTGACGCAATCGAGAATTTGCCCTGGCTAGGGTGTACACAAATAGGCGCACAGATTTCTGGCAAACGGGGTCTTTCCGTGTCGCAAGCTGGCGAAAGAAAACCCGATTTCAAAACAATAAAACCCGCTGATAATAAGCGGGTTAGTCGTTCTCTGTCGCATCCTGACAGAGAGGGTCAAATGGTTGCGGGAGTAGGATTTGAACCTACGACCTTCAGGTTATGAGCCTGACGAGCTACCTGGCTGCTCCATCCCGCGTTTGAACCATGCGCCTTGCGGCGCGAGGCGGAATCATTAAGAGAGGGGCGTGAATGAAGCAAGGGAAATTTTGCTATTATTTGTAATTCATGTTTTTTTGGCGGTGCCATGATTTTTAACCCACCACTGACCCAGCTTGCCGCATGGGATTGGAAAGACCGTGCCGCAGCGCATCGAGTGCGTGCCGAGCACTACACCTTGGCAGCAAGAGTGCGCCGAGATCGTGGCCTGCCGCATCCGGTGGAGGACTTTCTATTTGAGTATTACCCCTATCGATTTTCACTGTTAGAAACCTGGCAACCGGGGTGTGGATTTGCATTGGAGTGGCTCGAATCGCTAGAGTCCGCTACCCCAGCTTCACCCTTTTTAGGATCTTATTACTCGCAGCTAAATGGATACCGATACGCCGATCCCAAACATCTGACAGATCAGGAATGGAAACGTTTGAAATGGATTGCCGAGTTGTTAACTGCGACCCAGAAACGGCCACCTAACTTTGCCTGCCACGGACTGCACGAATGGGCGATGGTCTATCGAGGCAAAGAGATACGGCATCAAAAAACTACGCCATTCCGCTTGCCACAAGCGGAGATCGACGCACTGGTCGAGTCACGAGTCCTTTGTTGTTCGCATCACGATGCCTTCCGGTTTTTCGCCAGCGAGGCCCGGCCATTGAATCGGTTAGAACCGACACGAGAAACTCGGCTGGAATTGGAACAACCCGGCTGTGTCCATGCGAACATGGATCTTTATAAATGGGCGGCCAAATCGATGCCATGGATTGGTTCGGAGCTGTTGTGGGATTGTTTCGAGCTCGCGCTTAAACTGCGGGATTTAGACATGCGTGCAAGCCCGTACGACCTCACCGCGTGGGGGCGCTCGCCAATTTGCATTGAGACTGCGGCCGGGCGGCGAATTTATGAAGCCGAACAACAGCGCCTAGCGACAGCTGCGGCACACTTGCGAGAAAGATTGATCCAAGCTTTGGCGAAAATCGAAAAATGAAACTCACACGGCTTGCCTAAACTCCCTGCCAGTGAAGTTTTTGCCGTAGGCCGTCGTAAAATGAGCTGCCTTCGAGACGCAACAAATGAAAGGAGCTAGCCGCTTTTTTAACTTCGATCCAATCGCCTGGACCGATGCGGATACGGTTGTGTCCATCAACCGTGAAAAGCATCGGCGCACGGTCACGATCTTCCGACGAAAGCGCTACGGTGGAATCATCCGATAAAACAAGCGATCGTTGACTGAGGCTATGTGGACAAATCGGGGTGATCACAAAAACTGCGGCAACAGGCGAGATCAGCGGACCGCCTGCGGACAACGAGTAGG
>JAYWAR010000013.1:0-2678 GCA_043782285.1 Akkermansiaceae bacterium
CGGCGGCTTGGGGATCGTTGTCTTTTGTCTTCACAACCAATGGCTTACACCTCAAGCCGCCATTTGTTAAGAAATCTTAAATTTTGTCGCGTAGTGTGACCGCCGATATCGATCGTGGAGACCGACGCGCCGATCGTCTTGGCCAACGGCGGGTAGAGCTGGTCAACGATGTCTTTTCCACCTAGCTCATTTTTATCATAAATCATCCGGGTTCCGCATACGCTTTTAGAGCCGATGATGATGTCAAACATGAGACCGAGGCCCTTTTTCCGGGTTTAACTCACGTCTTCCAAGGTCTGGGCGTCGTAGGTGATTTTATCCACGCTAAACGTGTCCGCAGCGTTTGCTTGGACTTCCTGTGGAAGCGGCTCGTTTCCCCCTGGGGGTGCCGGGAGTTTTTTGATGTTGGTGAAAAGCACGCCTCCGCCCGGCCTGTAGCCGGGCGTGAGTATGATATTTATAAAAGTTGCGGGGGTGTTGACCACCGGCCTGTTGGTAGCGCAACTGAAAATTTTCGTGGCACCGGGGGCGAGCGTGAGGGGAGCGTTAATACTCATAATAAAGCGCCAATAGCCGGTTTGGCCCACCCCGGAAATATCACTTAATGAAACCTTGGGCAGAACAGCGCCTGCTACCTTTAAATCGAAGCTAATCGGCGCGGTTTCCTGCAATAGGACTGCAAACTGATCGACAGAGATCTCGACACTATAAGGATTCCACACCGTGAGGACTGGGGTGAGAACGATGCCCGGATTATATTTACCAGTGCTTGGCACGAGCCGCGACCCAATGGAGTAAATCCATTGAATCCTTGCGACTTGGGGAACGCGCCGCACTTGGTCCTGAAATGGCAACCGCTAGCTGGCGTCATTTTGTACGCCGAAGGCCGAAGGCATTTTGGTTTTGGAACTCCCGGTGGAGGTAATTTTAGTATATTGCTGGGTGAAATCTACGAGTGCGCTCCACGAGCAAATGGGTGGTGCCTGCTGCCAGCCTTGCCCCGTGCCGTTGTTCCGGTAATTTGCCCATGGATAGATGAGCGGGCTACCGGTGGTCGAGTTTTCCTTGGCCTTGGAGGACATCTGGTCCTTGCCCGGAGCGAGGGTGAAGAACGGGAGGTTCGACTGCGGGAGCGAGCCGAAGGTTTCGCTCATCAGCAAGAGGTCACGCCGCCAACCGCCGGTGGCGGTGTTGGAGAGCAGGCCACGGCTGAAGGCGGTCAGATCGTGGATTTTCTTGAGATCTGCGGCCGGATTCACGAGCTTCAGGTTTCCGCTGCTGGGGATCACCGCTCCCAGCGCGTAGGAAATCAAACTTTCGAGTCCGAAGGATTTAGCGTCCGCTCTGCCGTTGGAACGCACCCGCTCCTGCCATGCCACGGCGTCCGTCGGCCTCGCAGTGCGGTCGGTATTGATCATGGCTTTGGAATTCTCGCCGCTGGTCCACCAGGCGAGCGCGCCCTTGGAACCGCTGACCAGAGTGGGTTTCATGTAAATCTCGCGGTTCGGATCCGAGACGCTGCCGGTGGAGATCAAGGGGGCATAACCCACAGCAGCGGTTTTTGAGATATCCGGGAATTGATCGACTGCTGCGGCGGTATTGAAAGTCGCGGAAGTCAACCAGCCGAGAAAGCGCCCGCTTGAAGAAACTCCTGGAAGATCATTCGGACTCCCTGCCACTTTCTTGGAGCCATAATTCGGGATGATCGGCTTGCCGGAGGCGTTATGATCGGTCCCCTCCCAACTCCGCCATACCCCGGTAACTGAAGGATTATTGGAATCGAATACGTTCGCGCTGGCCGTGATCCTTGTGTCCTGTCCCGTATTCAACTGGAGCTGACCGAGCGCGAGGAGGACGGCGAGCCGCGCATTACTCCGGGCCTCGGTCATCGCGGAGGAACTCGATGATGCACGCAGCGAAATGGTTGACAGAGTGAGCAATCCGACTGCGATGACGGTGAGCAAAATCATCAACGAGAGGGTGACAATCAGGGCAAAGCCTCGCTCACGGCGGGAAAAGCGCGGGATGTTCGAAGGTTTCATGGGGTTTCAAGAGGTGGGTTTGGATTTCATCAGGCGCGGCCACGCGGAGCGATGCCTCTTGGTGCCAATTTCGATTCAAGATCTATTAGGGGGTGGCGCGGAAAGTAGTGGGCGGCAAGATGCTCCGGCAATGGTCTGGCGTGGGACACGCGCCTGCCACTTTCAATAGCCGTTCGCGAGGCGCGAGACGACGGTCTTGTCGTGCGACTATGGCACATAAGGATTCAAAGGACAGTCCGTTTGTCATCAGGAAGAACCGGGGACGCTGCCATTGCAGTAAAAAGGCCGGAGGTGACCCCCCGGCCTTCTGTGTTAGTGTTAGTGAATTCGTGGGTCCGGCATTACGGTGCTGGCAAGGCTTTCACGCGCACGAACAGCTTGCCGTCAACCGCAGGGGCGGTGACATGAACCGTCACCGTTTGGATTTCGCCGGCGGTCGTGAAACCGGTTTCGGTCGCGCCGCCCGCCGCCCAAGCCACCAGATTGGTGGAGGTGAGCACGGTGTAGGTGAGACCCGTGGCAGCCGGAGTCGCACGACGGGTGTATTGGAAGTTGCCAGTGACCGCATCGAGTTGCGCGGTGATCGGGCTGACCGACGTGCCAAGTGTCGGATTGAGACCGAAGGCGTATTCCTGT
>JAYWAR010000014.1:0-2657 GCA_043782285.1 Akkermansiaceae bacterium
CTTTAAAAGTCCCCAGTCGCACCTCGTAATCATTGCGAGTGTCGAGTAAAGTCACTGGCCGACCTTCATCCAACCAACGTTTCAACTCAGTCGCCGCGATCTTTGGCGAGGTGTAATTTGCCGGCCGGATACTTTCCATCCCGAACGAGATGATTTCCTTTTTCAGTCGCACCAACATCCGATTAAACGGCTGACTCTCACTCACGCTCACCTTGGGCTCCAAGCCTTCCAAGCCCGGGATTTGCTGCAGCTTCGCCAACAACAACTCAATCGAGTCCGCCGCGCCAGCCACGAACAAGTTGATCCCTTCGGTGCTCAATAAAATCGTCCCTTTGAGCCCCCATGCTTTACAAGCAAGCGTGAGATCTGCCCGCAAGTCTTTGAGGCCAGAGAGTTCAGCAAAACGATAGGTGGAGATGTTCGTGACAACAGACACGTCGGCAAAACAACACGAAGCTCGCATGGATGCCAGTGAAGAAATCAAAACCTCCCACTGCTCTCAAGCCGCAACAGCCATTTCATCCATTCGAAATCCATCTCCAGCCAAAATCAGGAACTCCTTGATCTTGGCCCATAAAAAAGCCGCCGGAGTGCGTCCGACGGCTTTTAAGCATTGAAAATCAATCCAAGATTTAGACAAGCGTGCCTTCAGTCTTCTTTTCCTCTTCGCCTTTTTTGCACTTATTGCAGGCAGCGATCGCACCTTCTTTTTTGTCACCTTCTTTTTTGTCGGCTTCCTTCTTGTCGCCTTCTTTTTTGTCACCCTCACATTTGCCGCAATGGGCAAGAAGGGTACCTTCGGTTTTTTTGTCTTTATCGCATTTGCCTTTTTCGCAATCGCTGGCGAATGCGGCAGGAATAACCATGAATGATGCGCAAAGCGCGGTAAGGATCAGTTTCATATCAGTATGTTAACTAGGTGGTTTTTATTTGGGCTATACGTTTTTAAATTACCCATCCTTGAGAGCCGCGCTAGGAAAAATTATTCAATAAAATTTAAACTTCTCCAAAAATCCATTCAGAACCCTGCAAAAGTCTACTCTCTCGGCCAAATATCTCGATCATCCGACGACTTTTCCCGACCCGTTCCGAGCCAATGATTGAGCTTGGCCGGAGATCGGTTCTGGCCTATCTCCCTTTGCTCGCCTGTGTCCTTTACCCTATTAGCCACTGATCCATCGAGTTCCGCCCGCCGCGGCAGCTTAGTCTTGCCCCATGGCCGCGTCGAAACCCCCATTTTCATGCCGGTGGGCACCCAAGGCAGCGTTAAAACGCTACACCCACTTGAACTGGAGCAATTGGGGGCTCAAATCATTTTAGGCAATACTTACCACCTTTGGCTAAGGCCCGGCCACGAGTTGATCCGCGATCTCGGCGGGCTGCACGGCTTCAGCACTTGGCAAAAACCGATGCTCACCGATTCCGGCGGTTTCCAAGTCTGGTCGCTGGCCAAATTACGCAAAATCACCGAGGAAGGCGTGCGCTTTCAAAACCACCTCGATGGCTCGAAAATGCTGCTCACCCCCGAGCTGAGCATGGAAATCCAAGGGGCCCTCGGCTCCGACATCGCGATGCTCTTCGACGAGTGCCCGCCCTACCCTTGCGATGAAGCCTATGCCGCACAGTCTCTCGCCCTCACCAGTCGCTGGGCCAAGCGCTGTAAAGACTGGGTCGTGAGCCACCAACCCGACTCCGGTAGCGGCAAACAACAACATTTCGGCATCGTCCAAGGCTCGATTTTCGCCGATCTCCGCGAACAATCTGCTCGCGAGCTGGTTGAGCTCGATTTCGACGGTTACGCCATTGGAGGAGTTTCGGTAGGTGAGCCGGAGCATGAAATGTTCCGTGCAATCGACAACGCGGTGCCATTTTTGCCACCCGATAAACCGCGCTATGCGATGGGCCTCGGCACGCCGCCACAGATTCTCGCGATGATTGCCCGCGGCGTGGACATGTTTGACTGCGTGATGCCGACGCGGATCGCCCGTCACGGCATGGCCTTTACCCTCGACGGCCCGATTAACATCAAAAACCTGATTCACGCCAAAGACCCCCGGCCCGTTTGCGAAAGCGCCCACCCCCATGTCGCCGGATTTTCGCGAGCTTACCTGCGGCACCTGTTTCGTGCCGGTGAAATCCTCGGTTTGCGGTTGCTTTCCTTCCACAATCTGCATTTCTACCTGAATCTTGTCAACGGGGCACGGCAAGCGATCACTGCGGGGAATTTCTCCGCTTACCACGCCGCCTTTCTCCAACGCTACACTCGATCCGATTCATTATGACCCCAATCTACGCACTCGCCAGCAGCTTTGCCCTCGCTCAAATCGCTCCCGCCGCTAAAGGCCCAGAAGGAATTCTTGGTAGCCCGTTTGTGATGATGGGCTTGATGGGAGTGATGTTCTATTTCCTCCTCATCCGCCCACAACAACGCCAACGCAAGGAAATGGCGGCACGCATCGCGTCCCTTCAGTCCGGCGATAAAGTCGTAACCAGCTCCGGCATCCACGGCATCGTTCACAACGTCAAAGAAAACACCGTGATCGTTAAAGTCGCCGAGGGTACCATGCTTGAATTCGACAAACCTGCGATCGCTAACGTCCAGAAAAAGGACGCATCGCCGACAAAATAAGTCCGTCCTGATTTCACCGATTCCCCAC
>JAYWAR010000015.1:0-7370 GCA_043782285.1 Akkermansiaceae bacterium
CAACTGGCCAAACGATTAGCTTCGGCGCTCTGGCGGCGAAAACTTATGGAAATGCTCCCTTTGCACTGACGGCTACTGCTAGCTCGGGATTGACGGTGACTTATGTGAGTTCGGATCCTCTTGTCGCCAGTATTTCGGGAGCTAACGTGACGATCTTGAAAGCGGGTAGCACCACGATCACCGCGAGCCAAGTGGGCAACGGCAGCTTCAGCGCCGCCACTCCGGTGGCCCAATTGTTGATGGTAAACGCACCTTCTTATTCGGGTTGGGCAACGGATCCTGCTCAGGGACTCACTCCTGGAGTGAATGATGGTTCGTTGAATGATCCCGATCGTGATGGCATTACAAACTTACTCGAATTTGCTTTGGGGGGTGCACCCATGGCTCCTTCGCGGTCGATTTTGCCTAAATTGACGTCACTTGCAGGAAGTTGGGTATTTGAGTATGATCGTAGCGATGCTTCGATCGCTCCGGCCACCACTCAGGTCGTGGAATATGGCAGTGATTTGGCAGGTTGGACGACGGTGACTATCCCTGCGACGAGTGGTGGGATGGTGACGATTACGGATGGTGGCTCCTCGGACCATGTGAAAGTCACGCTTCCAGCGGGTGGAAACAAAGCGTTTATTCGCCTCAAAGTCAGCCAATAATCACAGCCGCAAACCGCGAAAAAATCATCTGGTTATGGATTGCTCCGACATGTTCGGAGCAATCTCATTTAAAACATCTCGGTCAGGGGGAGTTATTAGCCTAGAAAGGAAAATGACAAAGCTGTTAACTTCGAGATTTACCATGGATTGCGCGGATTTTGACTGATTTCACGGAAAGAATTGGCAGCAATTCAACTCACCTCTTGGGTGAACTGGCAATCCTTTCCAAGTTCTTAAAAATCAGTTCAATACGTGAAATCAGGGCTTATCATCTTGTTTTTTAGGCTTACGATCGGTGCGGTCTCCTCGGTGACCTTGTTGAGGTTTGTGGCGAGGCGGATTGCTGCGGATGGCGGGTTGACTTGGCGCTGGCGGCTTGTTAAAAAACTCTTCGTTAGCGCCTGTAGCTCAGCTGGATAGAGCACCCGCCTTCTAAGCGGGCGGTCACTGGTTCGAATCCAGTCAGGCGCACCATTTTATAAGTCAGTGACTTGTGAGCGCGGGTTGGCTGCTGGGGGCGGGTTCCGAGGAACTTGAACGATTGAGTTTTCTCGAAATTCAAGATTGAACTTTCAGCGGAACTGGGGTATTTACTTTGCGCATACACCGCTTTTCATTGTCGCTGTTGCGGCGGTTTCAGATAACCCAGACTTAAAAACTCCCATTTCATCATGAAAAATCCAAGAATTTCTTCAAGTTCGCGCAGAGGTTTCGCGTTGGTGGTTACGCTCTCGCTGATGATTTTGTTGACGATCATTGCGGTAGGCTTGCTGACTTTGTCGAGCATTTCGCTGCGTGCTTCCACCCAAAGCGAAGCGATTGCCACTGCCCGCGCCAATGCCCGGCTGGCACTGATGCTGGCGATCGGTGATTTGCAAAAAACCCTCGGTCCCGACAAGGCGATTAGCGCCAACTCGGAAATCCTTGCGGCCGCTCCGGCCAAACCCAATCTCACCGGTGTCTGGAAGTCTTGGGATTTCAATCCAAATACTTCGCTGAACTACACCACAGAGAAGGAGAATCGTTTCCAGCGTTGGCTAGTTTCTAAGGTAGATGTGACCACGACTGAGTCGCCAACTTTCGCCACCACTGGCTGGACAGGAAATACCATCGAGTTGGTAGGCGCGGGTTCACTCTGGGCCGGTGCGCCTAACACTGCTAAAGTGACTGCTGGGTTGGTGCCGCTGTTTAGGAATGGTAAAGCCCAAGGCTCCTACGCTTGGCATGTTGCCGATGAATCAGCTAAAGCTCGGATCAATCTTTACCGGAACCCTGTTCCAGAAACAAGTGCTTCAAATGTAAGTTTAGCGCAAAAGCGTTCTTTGTTGGCCGGCCAGCGTCCAGATCCGTCCCTGATGAAGGGGGCCGATGACAAATTTTTCACGGTTTTGCCGAAGGATGATACGGCAACAAACTTTACGGATGCGAATGTGAGCAAAACTAAAATCATCAATCTCAATCAAGCAGAATTGCTTACCGGTGCCCTAGGTAAAATCAAACAATTCCGGAATGACGTCACCCCGTATTCGCTGGGTGTGATGTGCGACGTCCGCCACGGTGGTTTGAAACAGGATTTGTCTTCGGTGTTTGAAATGAATACCAGCTTACCCACGGAATTCAGCGGTAAAAAATTGTATGAATCCACTCACGGGATCTCAGGAGTTTCGGATCCGTATTGGAAGACTTTGTCAGGCTACTACAATGTATTTCAGGATATCAAGGAGTCGGACACTAATGTTCCAACTGGTCCGCTTAAAATCAATCCGACATTCGTATTGCCAAACATGGATCCAAAGATCAGCGATCCAACCCCTCAATCTTACTTCGCAGGTCCTGTCATTGCCAAAGTGGAAATGGTGTTTAGCCTAATAGCCCGCGAATCTCATAAAACTTATGTGAATTACAAAAATACAGCTATTGGTGATGCTGCATCAGTGGCGAATGGTACTCATCCAGCATTGGCTTATGATGATACGGTGAATCTCATTTTTTCTCCGCAAGTTACCTTGCACAATCCTTACAACGTCAATATTTCTTTTGATATGCTGGAAGTTACATTCAGTAATGTACCAATCGCCTTTAGATTTACGCTCAAACGTCCGGGATTTCCAGATCAAGTCCAAAGCGTAAATCCTAGCACCAGCAGCGATACCAGTTTTGAATCTTTAAATCAAATGGTTCAAGATTCAGGTCGGGGTGATAAGAAATTTGTGCTGCGAATTGCGGACTGGGATGATTATCAGCCATCAACTTTAGGGAAAAAGCAGATTGTGATGAAGCCGGGGCAAACCATTTTATGCACCCCTTACCTCAATCCCACGGGTAAATATTCAGATAACGACAGGGGTGGTATGTTTGACTATAATAATAATCTCACCGGGAATACCTCGAGTGGCGGAATCAAAGCAAAGCCAGGATACATTCCCGGCTTAGGTTTTGAAATTGATAACGTCACAGGTTCTTGTCAATCATGTAAGAATCAAGGCGCTAACAATTGGTGGATGTTTTTTTTACGTGACGTGAAAAGAGACAGGACATCGTTTGATCCTCCAGCTGCTATAACTGCTTTGAAGCCCGCGCATCCGAATGACGAATTTTTTCTGGAATACAAGATGCTGCAGCCCGGTTGGTGGATTGGTACCCCTGACATTAATAAGATTCAATATACCGCTCCCAATTTCACCGTGAGCGCGAAAATCACTGCCTTTAACTTGGCTCGGCCGGTGGATTATGCAAAAATTGAATTCAACTATACGGATAATACGACTCTAAACCGGTTGTTCAATGATAAGCTCAATAATAAGGTTTATCGTTGTCCGCCGATCACAGCTTCGACCCCGGTTCCGTATATAGACCCTTCAACGATATTTGTTAAATCAGAAACTCAAATGAATGCTCAAGCGGGTGCGCGGCCATTTGCAGTATTTTCGGCTTATGCAAAAACTACCAATGGCGGGGTATATGACAACGACGCTCGCGTTGCGACTTCCAGCGGTTCGAGTTTATTGAAAGACGGACGAATGGCAGGTAAGCCCGCTTTATTTCATAATCTGGCTCGTGGCGTGAGCTCGGTGGATTTGGCTGCGAGCAAACCAAGCTCACACTCCTACGAACTCAATTTGCAAGCGTTTGATAGCAAAGGTATAGCGGATGATTATCTGACAGTTTCCGAAGATCCCGTCACGAAATTTCCTAGAGTTCCAGCTCTTACAGGAAATACCACGAGTCGCGGGATCAAATCAGGAAGTTATCTTGAATTGCCGATTGGGCCGATGCAAACGATTGCGGACTTTCGGCGCTCGAACGCTCTGGCGTCCGCGTATCTGCCGAATTTTGTGCAACCGGTGGGTAATTCGCTGCTGCACCCGTTGATGTCACCCGACAAAGTGAGCGAAACCAACCTAAGTATTTCGCCTACGGTGTTATTGGATCATTCGGTGTTGGCGAATCACGCGCTGTACGATCGTTTTTATTTTTCGACTTTTTCGACTCGCTTGAGAATGAAAGGAACTAACAGAAGAACACCTGATAAGATGTTTGAACAGTTTATGGCGGGTAACCTTTCATTGCCATTGGATTCGCAGGCTTTTCAGCCTTATCTGCCAGCTGGAGATACGGCTCTGAGTGCCAAGGCCAGACTTTACAACACCACCATACCCAAGAACGATGCCTATAAATACGCTGCGGAATACCAGATGATCCAAGGGGCATTCAATGTCAATTCGACGAGCGTCCAAGCGTGGAAGGCAATGTTGGGCTCGACGAATAAAGCGGCGGTTCCGACTTTCTGGGCAAAATCGGCGGCACTCGAGATTGTGGCCAGTACCAAGGTGCCGATTGTCGGGATGTCGCTGTCGAATGGCGGCGCGGTAGCCACCACACCGGATCCTACCAAAATTGACGATGTGAAAACCAATGATTGGAATGGATATCGTGAACTTAACGACACTCAGCTCAATGATTTGGCAAAGGCAATTGTCGAGCAAGTGCGTACGCGTGGACCGTTTCTTTCGATGTCAGAATTTGTGAATCGTCGCATCGGTCTGGAATCGCCACTGACCTTGAGCGGAGCACTGGAAAATGCGATTGCAGATTCGAAGATCAACGATGGCTTTTTGCAGGGTTATGTCACGGATTTGACTGCGGCCAGTTTCAGCGATTCGAGCTTATACGACTATAAAACTAAGGCAGCGGCTCTTGGTAATCCGGCGGCGGGTGCTCCGGGTTGGGTTTCGCAAGGTGATTTACTGCGGATTTTGGAGCCGGCGGCGACGGTGCGTTCTGACACCTTTGTGATTCGGGTTTGTGGGGAAGCGCAGGATGCCAATGGCAAAGTGACTGCCCGGGTTTACGCGGAGGCGGTGGTGCAACGGGTGCCTGATTATCTGGACTCGACGGACCGTCCATCGGACAAAGACGATAAGGCAGGTTTCAAGCCCGTGAATAAGACTTTCGGTCGGCGGATGAACGTGATTTCCTTCCGCTGGTTGGCAAATAATGAAATTTGATTCAAATGAGTTTTAAAAAATCCCTTGGCTTATGGATGGTGCTTGGTTTGTCGGTGATCAGTCATGCGCAAACGAGTGAAGAAGTGAAGCCGGTGCAAATTCGTGCGGTGCTGCATGATCCGGTTCATCCCAGCGCGAACTTGTTTTTCGAGGATGCGGCGGGTAAAATCGTAAGTTTAGAATTTTTGCCGCAAGAGCTGACGCGGATGCAATTGATGCGGCCGGTCAATGACTCGTTGGTATTTTATGATAAAGCCGAGGTTGATACAAAGAAGCCCGAAGCGAGTTTGGCGGCGACCTGTAAAATTCCAGCGGGTCTGAAGCGAGGGATTGTGATTGTGCTGCCTAACGCGGCTGGAATCAAACCGGCGTACCGATTGTTGCTGATCGACGATTCGGCGGTAGCATTTGCCAAAGGCGAGTCGCGAGTGTTGAGTTTAATTGCGGTTGAGACGGCAATTCAAGCGGGTGAACACCGGATTCCGATTCACCCGGGAGACTTTGCCAAGGTGCCGCCGGTGAAAAAGGTCAACGAATACAACATGGCGCAGACCAATTTCTATTACAAAAAAGACGAGGCGTGGCTCGTATTCACCGAGCGGCAATTGCAATATCTGGATGCTTACCGCCGAATTTTCATTGTTCATGCGAGGTTGGGAGCGATGCAGCCGACGGTTTTAACCATCGTTGATAACGCACCTTTGTAATCGAGTGTGGCTGAATTGTGAAGCGACTCGCAGCAATCCAATTTAATTGAGTGAAAAAAGTGAAAAGTGAGCGTTGTTAGCTGATCGCAGGGCGGGGTGTTGAATATTGCCAAATTAAATCATGAGATTTTCAAGTTGTTTGAAGCGGGTGGTGACGATCGGGTGGGTAAGTGGGCTGGTGCTGCCGGTGGTGGGGGAGTCGGTGAATTTAGTTGAGCAAGGGAAGCAGGCGTTTTCGACATGGGGTTGCGCCGAGTGCCATGTGAGTGTGAAAGCGGATGCCGCGATCAAAAGCGGGCCATCGTTGTATGGTTTATTTTTGACTCATCCGCGGGAGCGGGAGGTGCTGAAGCCGGCCAGTGGCAGCAACAGCCGGATCAGCGCAGATCATGGCTATTTCATCAACTCGGTGCGGAATCCGGGGGAGTGCTTGGCGATCGCTGAGGCTGGTAATACCACGGGCCAGAGTTATCCGGCGATCATGCCGCCTTTTGCGGCGGGGGTGGTTTCGGACCAAGATTTAGAATCGATTTGGCATTATTTGCGGCATGCGGCAGATGAGCCGGAGTGCGGGCCGGGGGTCGTGATGGGCGAAAAACAAGTGGCGGCAAGAACCGTAAAGCCACTGGACAATTTGACTGAGGTGGTGGTGAGCGAGCGGCCCCGGGTGATCCGGGCACCGGTGCTGCATTCGAGCGGGCGGGCGATTCACGTGGGTTTGCCGAGTGGGATGAATTTTACTTTCGATCCGCGAGTGTTGTCGGTGCGGAGTGTGTGGAGCGGGCGTTTTCTGAATCTGGCCAAAGAGCAGAAGGGCCGGAGCACGCCAGGCTCCGAGCATGGCCAAGATGCGCGTGAATTGCTGGATGGCACGCCGGGGCTGACGCCACTGACGGCGGACGGGAGGTTAGTGGATTTTGAATTCAAGGAGCCGGATATTTTGGAGGATGAGGCGGTGATCCAGCACTTGTGGAAGGGCGGGGATTTCCTCAAAGAGTTGGCCGGGTGGGACAGTGAGTTCAGTGGCTACACCGAGAGCGGCAAGCAAGCGCCAGAATTTCATTTTCGGATCGGTAAAAATCGGATTCGTGAGCGAGTGAGTTTTAGCGACGACGGCTGGCTGGTGATTGACATTTCCGGAGAGTTTCAGACCGCGCAGGTGTTTCAGTTGCGGAAGGATGGATTTAAAGAGAGCAAAGTCGATGGAGGGAACTTGGTGGATGATAAGTGGAGCTTGCCGCCGGGAACGAAGAGTCATTACCAGCTGCGGGCAAAAATCGCTGAGTCGGTAGCGCAGCCGCTGGTGGCGGGTGCGACGGAGGATTTTGCAGGGCAAGTTTTGCAGCGGGTGGCGGGAGAGGCGGATTTACTGCCGGGCTACCAAATCGAGTCATGGCTGCCGCCGTTGGATACTTATGGGCGCAAACAATTGTTCGAGCCCACGGCCATTGCGGTGGCGAAAAATGGCACGATCGTGGTGGGGACGAGGACGGCAGGGATTTGGC
>JAYWAR010000016.1:0-7364 GCA_043782285.1 Akkermansiaceae bacterium
CGGGTTTTTTAGCTTTGCTCCAGCTCAGCTCGGCTGATACCGCGAAGCTCAAAAATTTTGACCAGTGTCTCTTCAATCAGGTTGTTTGGACATGAGGCACCGGCCGTGATCCCCACCGTGACCGGCCGATCTTCGGCAAATAAGCACGAGTAATCCGAGGTTTTCTCTTCACGGTGGTGCAAGTCATAATGAATGATTTCCTCCAAAGATCGAATGCAGGATGCTCCGCGGATGAAAAACGTCGGCAATTGTGGCTCGGCGATCTCTACCAGATGGGCGGTGTTGGAGCTGTTATAGCCGCCGACGACCAGCAGCAGGTCCATCGGTTTGCGGAGCATTTCAAACAGCGCGTCTTGCCGTTCTTGAGTGGCTCCGCAGATGGTGTCAAACATTTGAAACGCGGCTGCGTTGCCATCACGATCGATGATCGCTTGTCGGATTTGCAGCTGAATCTGCTCAGTTTCACTTTTGAGCATGGTTGTTTGATTGGCGATGCCAACTTGGCGCAGGTGAATATTCGGGTCAAAGCCCACTGAATATTCCCCTTGGAAGCGTTCGAGAAACGCGGTCTTGTTACCGCCGTTACGGATGAAATCACAAACGTAATCGACATCTGCTAGGGTGAGGACAATTAGATAATTCCCATCTCCTTTCTCGCCGAGAGCACGGGAGGCGGTGGCGCGGGTTTCCTCATGATTCGACTTGCCGTGAATAATTGCTGTAAAACCATCCTTGGCATAACCGCGGACTCGCCGCCAAACTTTCATCACGTCACCACAGGTGGTATCGACCACGTAGCAGCCTCGTTCTTCGAGCTTGTCCATGAAGCGGGTGGGCGCGCCGAATGCAGGCACGATCATCACGTCGTCTTCGGTTAGCTCGTCATAGCTGGCGTCCATTTCCTGCCAAGGTAGTGAGACGATATTCATCTCACGGAGATGGCGATTTACATCGGGGTTGTGGATGATTTCGCCGATCAGGAAAATTCGATGTTGTGGGAAAACTCGGCGTGAAGCGTAGGCAAGATCGATGGCTCGCTCCACGCCATAACAAAAACCGAACTGCTCAGCGAGTAGCACGGTGGTGTGATGGATGGTGATCTTACCACCCCGATCGCGGAGTTTCTCAACGATCGATGAATGGAAATGGATTGCGACCTCGGCGGCGACGCGCTCCATCACGTCTGGGCGTCGCACATTGACCCGCGGTTTTTTCACTTTGTTGAGATCTTCATTCATCGGTAATTAGATAGAATTACGAAGTGTTGCCTAACTCAACGATTCAGGCAATTTGCAAACCGGTTTCCCAGATGTAAAAATCCGGTTTCAAGTCTGCGAGGGGAGTACGAAGTTTGTCGATTTCAGCTTCGGGGCCTTGGACCTCCAGGCGGATGAGTTCGGCGAGCTCAAGGAATTTACCGAGTAATTCGCCAACACTTTTGAGGTGAGCGAGGACACCGTCAGAATCGATGTAGGCTTCTCGACAAAACACGCTGTGATCTTTGCGCATGAAATCATAATAAATGCAGGCGGATTCGGCGGCCGTTTTTTCAACGAACTCGGGCATCAGTGCTAAAAAGGCATCGAGATTTCCCTCACGAATTTGAAAGTAGGGATGGAGGCTCACGGCGTGGGATAATTTTGACATGTCTCAAGCCTTCCTGCGCATTCGTTGCTGGACAAGCGGAAAAGTTGCGGCATGAAAACTGTAGATTTTCCGGGGCATCCGGGCTTGCGCTGTGAGATTTCCGCTTCATGCTTCGCCCCCTTGTGAGTTCTATTCCGGTCGAGCCATCTTTAGAAGCTTTCGCTGAGCTGGCGAAGCGAGGCAATGTCGTGCCCGTTTATACCCTGCTTGCTGCTGACTTCGAAACACCGTTGTCAGCCTATCTGAAATTACGGGACAATTGTCACTCATTCCTGCTGGAAAGCGCGGAGAGTACCGAAAAAAGTGGTCGCTGGTCGATCGTTGGCAGTGGTCCGCGGCTGGTTTTTGAAGCTCGGGACCACCAAATTACGATCCGTGAAGGCTCGAAAATTCGGACTTTTACCGCAGATGATGATGTGCTAGCGGCTCTCGAACGTGAAATGGCACCTTATAAGCCAGTCACTCATGGCGCGTTGCCGCAGTTTTCCGGTGGAATGGTCGGCTATCTTTCTTATGATGCAGTTCGCCAATTTGAGCCGACACTTGGGCCGCCGCCGCCGGATGTGCTAGGCATCCCCGATGCGATGTTCATGCTGGCAGATACCTTGTTGGTTTTTGATCACCGCTTGCGGCGCTTGCAAGTGATCGCGAATGCCTTCGTTGATGAGTTTGCAACGCTCGAAGAAGCCTACGGTGCGGCCCGTGGCCGGATCGCTGCAATGGTGGAAATCCTCAATCGTCCGCTGCATGTAGCGGCTCTCAATGGCTTGATTCAAGTTGAACCGGTGGCCGCGCGGAGTAATACGACGCAGGAGGAATTTGAAACGATGGTCCGCCAGGGGAAAGAGTTTATTGCCGCCGGAGATGTTTTTCAATTTGTGCCAAGTCAGCGTTTTGAAACGGATTTCGACCGTCCGGCGGTCGATCTCTATCGGGCTTTGCGCTTGGTCAATCCCTCGCCTTACATGTTCATCTTAGAGTTGGGAGATTTCGCGCTGGTTGGCAGTTCGCCGGAAGTTCATGTCCGCTCGATTGAAGGGCGTATCGATATCCGTCCGATCGCTGGAACCCGTTGGAGGGGACAGACTCAGGAAGAGGACGATGCATTGGCCGCCGATTTGCTGGCTGATCCGAAAGAACGTGCTGAGCATCTGATGTTAGTTGACCTTGCTCGCAATGATGTGGGCCGGATTGCGCAGTATGGAAAAGTCAGTGTTGACGATTTCATGATCGTCGAACGTTACAGTCATGTGATGCACATCGTTTCAAATGTTTCAGGTGAGCTTGATCCTGCGCACAGTGCTTATGATGTTCTGCGTGCGACGTTTCCGGCAGGAACTGTCAGTGGCGCACCAAAGATTCGGGCCATGCAGATTATTAATTCGTTAGAAAAAAATAAACGCTGCGCCTATGCCGGAGCGGTCGGTTATTTTGGTTTCGACGGTTCTCATGATTCGTGCATCACTCTCCGCACTTGTCTTCTGAAAGGTGGTAAGGTTTATATTCAAGCGGGTGCTGGCGTGGTGATCGATTCTAACCCGACTTCCGAATACGAGGAAACTGTCAATAAGGCAAAAGGGATGCTGCGTGCGGTGGCTCTTGCTAAAACCATGGGACCTGAAAACTAAAATTTTTGACGATGCTCCTGATCCTCGATAACTACGATTCTTTCACCTACAATCTCGTCCAATACTTCGGTGAGTTAGGTGCTGAAATAAAAATTTTCCGCAACGATGCTCTAACGGTGGATCAAGTAAAGGCACTCAAGCCCGAGAAGATTTGTATCTCGCCCGGCCCCTGTACGCCGACGGAAGCTGGGATTTCCTGTGCGTTGATCGAACAAATGGGTGCGACCACGCCGATTTTAGGCGTTTGTCTTGGACATCAATCGATCGGTCAAGTTTACGGCGGTGATGTCGTTCGCGCTGACCGCTTGATGCATGGCAAGACCTCACCTATTCATCATAACGGTCAAAGTATTTTTGGTGGAATGTCGAGTCCATTTGAGGCGACTCGCTACCACTCATTGATCGTGAAACGGCAAACGCTGCCGGATTGTCTCGAAATTACCGCTTGGACCGAAGAAGGCGAAATCATGGGATTACAACACAAACAATTTCCCGTCCACGGCGTGCAATTTCACCCAGAATCGATCCTGACTCAGGACGGTAAACGGCTGTTGGAAAATTTCCTAAAACTCTAGCCACCGCAGTGTGGCTAATCGCCTTGGAGCACTTCGACACCGTCCGCTTGGAGTCGCTCGATGAACTCCTTGTCAGCTGCCTGATCGGTGATTAAACAGCTAAGATCTGTTACGGAGGCAAAGAAAAAAGCAGCTTTTTGACCAAGTTTGGAATGGTCTGCGAGAAACACGACGTCTTCAGCGTTAGAGATGACTCGTTCTTTGAAAGCGGCTTGACGCGAGTTGCTTTCACTCACTCCGCGTTCGTGATGAAGTCCATTTCCGGAGAAAAACATGCGGTGAATATTATAGCGTTGTAGCGACTTTTCCGCAGTTAGGCCGATGAATGAGCGGGACTTGGAATCTAAAAGGCCGCCGGTACAAATGAGGTCGAGGTTGGGTCGGTTGGCTAACGCGGTGAAGACATTCAACGCGTTGGTAAGGATGGTAAGTGGTAGATCCGGTAGAAATTCGGTGAGAGTTAAGACCGTTGAACTGGCATCAAGGAAAATGGTTTCGTTCGCTTGAATTCGGCTAGCAGCCAAACGGGCGATCGATTGTTTTTCTTGCCGTAGGATCGCTTGCCGTTCGGTGAAGGGCAGTTCTTCGCGAATGCGCTGTGGGCGACTGGCTCCCCCGTGGGTTCGAATCAGTTCGCCACGTTTCTCGAGTATCTCAAAATCTTTACGTACGGTTTCATCCGTCACTCCAAGATTAACCGCAATCTCGACAGTCCGCAGCGAACCGGCACGATGCAGGAGCTTTAAAATTCGACGTTGACGATCAATGGCGAGCATAAATAAAACGATAAATTCTTTGTTTACTTGGGAATTTTTGGTTTTTGGTTTGACTTGTCAATGCAATTTCGCGAATACTTCAGCGTTTCAAGTGAATCTCTACCATGTCAAATTACCAATACGTCAATTATCTCTGGGATGATGCGAAAGTTGCATCTCTCGATTCTGTCGATCGCCTTGCGTATCGTTCCAACATTCTTGGTTCCGACCAGCGCATTACTAACACGGGCGGGGGTAATACTTCATCGAAAGTGATCGAAAATGACCCGCTTACCGGACTTCCGACCGAAGTTCTGTGGGTGAAAGGCTCGGGTGGCGACTTGCGGACGAGTACCCGGGAGAACTTTTCATCACTCTACCAGGAAAAGCTGATGGGCTTACAGAAGCTTTACGCATTGCGTGAGGACAAGGGGCTGAAGGCGGCTGCTGAGGATGAGATGGTAGGGATGTACACCCATACCACTTTCAATTTGAACCCGCGGGCATCGTCGATCGACACCCCCTTGCACAGTTTCATTCCTGCAAAGTTCGTCGATCACATGCATCCGAACGCGATCATTTCGCTCGCAGCTTCAAAAAACTGTGAGCAATTGACCCAAGAAATTTTTGGGGGAGAGATGGCTTACGTGCCATGGATGCGTCCTGGTTTTGAACTTGGGCTTGCGATGCAAGAGATTGTACAGAAGAACCCGAAGGTGAAATCGATTATGATGGGCCAACATGGCTTCATCTCGTGGGATGATGATGAGAAAGCTTGTTATACTTATACCTTGGACTGCATTGAGAAAGCCACCGCAGCGATTGAGGCGAAATATGCGGCCAAAGGTGGTGATGCAGCGGCTTTTGGAGGAGCCAAATACGCGACCTTGAGTCCTGAGCAGCGCCGTGAGACGCTCGCGGCGATTTTACCTTGGTTTCGTGGTCAGGTTTCCCAGCAGCGCCGTTTCATTGGCACGGTGCAAGATGATGAGAAAATTCTACGTTTCGTAAACTCTAAGGATGCGGAGCGTCTGGCGGAACTCGGCACGAGCTGCCCTGACCATTTTCTTCGGACAAAGATTAAACCACTCTACGTCGACTGGAACCCTCAGACCGAGAATGCTGCGATACTGAAGCAAAAACTCGCGGCAGGACTTGACGCTTACCGCGAAGATTACGCGGAGTATTATGCATTGTGCAAACATTCGAACTCACCCGCGATGCGTGATGCCAATCCGACGGTGGTACTGATTCCCGGTGTAGGGATGATTGCCTGGGGTAAGGATAAATCCGAGAGCCGCGTGACGGCTGAATTTTATAACTGCGCGGTCGAAGTGATGCGCGGTGCGGAAGCAATTGATTGTTATATTTCTCTCCCTCAGCAGGAAGCGTTCGACATTGAATATTGGTTGCTAGAGGAGGCTAAGCTTAAGCGGATGCCTGCTGAAAAAGAGCTTGCCCGTCAGATTGTCATCGTCATCGGTGCAGGGTCCGGCATTGGTAAGGAAACGGCTCACCGCTTGGTTAAGGAAGGGGCTCACGTCGTTTGCGTGGATCTCAATGCAGCCGCAGCTGAAGGTACGGCGAAGGAGATTACGGACAAATATGGCGTTGGGATCGGTGTCGCAGGCACGGGTCTATCGAATTGTGGACCGGCACTTGGGCTTGCCGCGAATATCACCGATCGTGCGAGTATTCGAAAAATGCTCGACGATGTGGCGATCGCTTACGGTGGATTTGATTCGATTTGTGTAACTGCAGGGATCTTTGTGCCAAGCGATACCAGTGGTCATATTCCCGATGACAAGTGGGCACTCACGTTTCATATCAACGTGACTGGCAGCTACTTTGTTGCCGATGAAGCTGCTAAGACTTGGAAAGAGCAGGGGCTTCGCGGGAATCTGGTGCTTACCACTTCTGCTAACGCGGCCGTCGCCAAAAAAGGTTCACTGGCATATGATACCTCGAAAGCAGCGGCAAATCACTTGGTGCGTGAACTTGCGATCGAACTATCACCTCTAGTCCGAGTGAATGGGGTCGCCCCTGCAACGGTGGTTCAGGGTTCGGGGATGTTTCCGCGCGATCGTGTGATCGGCTCGCTCGCGAAATACCAAATTCCCTATACCGAGGATGAGGCGACGGAATCATTGGTGAACAAATTGGCGCAATTCTATGCGGATCGGACGCTGACCAAAGCTCCGATTACTCCTGCTGACCAAGCGGAAGCCTACTTCCTACTCGTTTCGCAGCGCCTCAGCAAGACTACCGGTCAGGTAATTACCGTTGATGGTGGCCTGCATGAAGCGTTTCTACGCTAACGGATTGTATTCAATACTTCGTGAGTCGTTACTCTTTGAAAAGGGGACGGCTGACGAAGTTTTGGTGTAGCGCGACTTGCGAGTTTATCGACTCAGCCACAGGGCAGCAGAAAGTTGCCAGGTTGGGAGCTGGAGATTCGTTTGTGACTCAACCGCCAGTGCGTGGGGAACGCTTTTTCTGAGAATCTGGGGTGACATCGCGCATCCCGCCTTTGGCCTTTTGCATTTCGCTTTGGCGAGCGGCCATTCGTTGGACCCATGACTTTTTGTCGCCGCCGCCGCTGCGGGCTTTGAGTTCAGGCTCGGGCACCTTATTCATCAACCACGTCTGGCAGATTGAAAAAATGTTCTGGGTGGTCCAGTAAAGGGCGAGGGCTGAAGCAAAATTATAGCAGAAGAAGAAAAACATGAACGGCATGAACATGACAATTTTTTGCTGCA
>JAYWAR010000017.1:0-2647 GCA_043782285.1 Akkermansiaceae bacterium
CAGCAGTGCCGTCAGGTTGGCGGCGGTGGCATTGCCGGAGTAGGTCGTGCGATTGCCATCGGACGCCTCGCGGGTTTCGATCTTGAGGGTGTAGCGGGCGGCACTGCTGGTTTCCACCAGCTCGAAGTCGAAGTCGAGTCCCAGCCACTCGGGTGTGGCGGCATCCGTGCCGTCGGCGTAGGCATCCTCCTTCTTGATTTTTTCCACCCGCCGCCCGCTGGTGTGGTAAGCGGCGAGGATGGCGTCGGCCTTGGCGTGGGCGATGGTGACGTCTGGCGCTTCGACGTTGCCGCTCACCGTGATCCGGGTCTCGCCGGTGGCGGGATCTTCGGTGTAGCTGGCTTTAAAACTCACCTCTGCCTCATCCGCACCCGGCAGCGTCACCCGGCGGCATTGGGCGCTGAGTTCGAGGAAATCCCAGCCCTCGTTGGGAGTGGCGGTGAAACTCTCGAACTGCATCACCTCGTCGAATCCGGCAAACCGCAAGCGGCCCTCCTTGCTGGCCAGCGCATTGAGCCGCGCCGCCTCGATTATCAGGATCTCCGCCCGCGCGGCCGCATTCGTCAGCGGGTCGGCATAGGCGGTGCGGGCGGTGAAAGTGATGCTGGTGGCCACCTCAGAGCGGATCGCCTTGCGGCCATCCACCCGCGAGATTCTCAAGCTCGGCACCCATGACAGCGGGCGGGCGATGGTGATCAGCCCGCTGCCATCCAGCGGATCCACGGTGATGCCTAGCGGGTAATCTTCCTCGCTCACCGGCACCAGCGCGGAGAAATTCATGTCCACCCGCCCGGAGCCACGGGCGATCGCCTCCGGCAGCGAGTTCTCGCCCGGAGTGGCCATCCACGAGACCGCCCGCCCGTTCTCATCCTCAATGGTCAGCAGCGCCTTCGGGTGGCGGGCCAGCAGGTCTTGCAGCGCCCGCGCTCGGGCCCAGATCGTTGCGGGCATCTCCGCCCGCAGCTCCACGCTCACCGTGAATTCTACCTGCCAGTGAGTCGCCAGCGCCGGTGCCGCCGGTGAGGGCGTGCGCCGCATGGTGAACCGCGGCGTGCCGTAAATCCCTAAATCCGTGCCCGCGAATGCGATGGTGCCTGCCTTCATGCGCGTGAATGTCGCAACCGGGGGGCTTTCTGTCGAGGCTATTGCTTTTTCAGTTGCGGCAATGAAGCAAACTGCTAAAACCAGTCCACCACCCGCGCCGTTGGATCTGTCGGATCGGGCGGATCGGGCGGATTTTTCAGCCTATCAGCCTTTTCTTCTTATGCCCAAGGACTACCTATTTCCCGCGGTGCCCAGCATCCCGAGCCTCGTGGCCCTCACGGCGAACCGGGCATTCACCGCACAGATGCTGGGGGCGGTGGTGGAACTCGCAGGTTTCACCCTGAATTTAGCCGCAGTCTCCGGCCACGGGGTATTCAACCTCGTCGGTCCCGGCAGTTACAGCGGCTTGCTCAGCGGCTCGGTGGCCAGCGGCCAGACGCTGGCTGTCTCAGTGAATGGCGGAAACTTCGCCGTCTCCGGCGGTGGAGCCGCAGGCATCTCCATCATCCGCTCCGCCACCCCGCCGAGCGACACCTCAGTCATTTGGTTCGATACCGAAAGCGGGACATCGCTGGTGTGGTATGTGGACGCGTGGGTTGAGACTTCCAGCGCGAGCGGTGGAGAGAGTGGGAACGTGATCGTCGCGCTAACGTGGACAGCTTACGGGCTGTTGACTGCCGAACAGCAAAACGATCCGACAAAAACTTACTTCATCATTGACTGATGCGTAGCATTTACAAAGGGCAGGCGGTTAGAACCGCTTACCATAAAGGCCTGCCTGCAAAAGCGATTTTGCGTCGCGGAAAAGCGGCGTTTATCAAGGGCGAACAGTGGTTTGATAATCTCATCAACAGCACTACGAGACTCGTCACCGAAAGCGGCGTCACTTGGTTTGAATTTGGGTTTGATCTCAATTTGAGCGAGGTAGCGATCACCGGCTCGCCCGCCACTTATTGGGATGGCAGTGGATACGCTTACCTCTATCTTGAATGGCGCACCAATAAAACTCAGTGGGCGCGAGGGAAGTTTCTAGCATCACCGAATGGCAATGAGTCGCTAGCTAACGGAGTGACTCGGATCTGGTGCAGGTCCATCCATCCAAGTTCCTCTCCGACCGCCACGGCTCCAGAGTTGGTGTGTGAGTCCACGGCTGCCACCGGCGACACCCGCAGCAGCCCGTTCACCGGGATTTCCGTAGGCGGCGTGGCAGTGACATTGCCGAACGCTCCCTACACCATGCCGACTCACGCGGCAATTCTTCAAACCGATTTGAGGACGGCGGGGTATGCAAATGCGACCGTGATCGCCACCACTAACGTCGATTGGAAGATTACTCTGAAAAACCTAACTTTTGGTGCGAATCAGTCTGCGGAAGTGCGGTTTGCTCCATATTTTCACAGCATCGTTAAAGGACACAGAATGAACCGGAGCAAGTTAGATTTCCAAGGTAATCGACTTGATTCCGCCGGAAACATGATCGCTTACGACGGATTTGCGAGGCTTTGCTTGTGGCCTGGAACTCGATACGGAGAGCCTGTTTTACGCTGGCCGGTGCATCCAGTTTTAGTTGCGCCTTTGATCGAAGATCCGTTTGAAGGTTTGG
>JAYWAR010000018.1:0-2640 GCA_043782285.1 Akkermansiaceae bacterium
CCATCAAGTGATTGACGAACTCGTCGGTTATGGTCCGATCAATTTAAAAATTCACGGGCAGGCGATGAAACTCCGTGCTCCGGCCGCAGCGATCGATTGTGGCAATGCAGGCACGGGGATGCGGTTGCTGGCCGGTCTGCTCGCGGGTCAAGCGTTTGTGACCGAGCTGTTTGGTGACGCTTCACTTTCATCCCGGCCGATGGGCCGAATTACGCTGCCGCTGGCGCAAATGGGCGCGAATATCGAAACTCTCGGTGAAAAACCGGGCTGCGCTCCGCTGCGCCTCCATGCTGCAAAATTGAGTCCTATTTGCTATTCAATGCCGGTCGCCAGTGCCCAAGTAAAAAGTGCGGTGTTGCTTGCCGGGCTGTTTGCTGATGGCGAAACCACCGTCATCCAACCGGCAGAAACCCGTGACCACACCGAGCGGATGCTTGCGTCTTTCCAAGTTCGCACTCGTCACCAAGGCCATGCAATTTCGATCCAAGGCGGCCAAATCCCGGTGGCCTGCGATTTTACCGTCCCCGGCGATATCTCCAGCGCGGCTTTTTGGCTGGTCGCTGCTGCCGCACTTCCCGGCTCTAACCTCCGGATTAAAGCGGTCGGTCTCAATCCAACTCGTACCGCAATTCTCAAAGTCCTCAGCCGGATGGGTGCCCAGTTGACTGAGACGGTTCATCACGCCACTGGCGAGCCGATTGGCGAAATTGAAATTCGTGGAGCCGCGCTGATCGCCACGACCATTCGGATTGAGGAAGTGCCAAATTTAATCGATGAAATTCCGGTGATTGCAGTTGCCGCCGCTCTCGCCCATGGCCGCACCATCATCCGCAATGCTCGTGAACTGCGGGTCAAGGAAACTGACCGGATTACCACCGTGGTTGAGGGTCTCCGTGCCATGGGTGCCGAAGTCGAGGAATTTGAAGACGGTATGGAAATCACCGGTGGTAAGCCGCTGCATGGTGCGGTCATCGATAGCTGTGGCGATCATCGCATTGCCATGGCCTTTGCCATCGCTGGACTCTTTGCCACTGGTGAAACGGTGATCACCCATACCGATTGCGTGAATACTTCTTACCCTGGTTTTTCCCACCACCTCGACGCGATCCTCCACCAACGATCTGCCCCCGCCGATTTCACCCTACCCACTCTCGCCCACCCATGAGCCATCCCCTCCGTTTCGCCATCGCCATTGACGGTCCTGCCGCTTCGGGCAAAAGCACGCTCGCTCGCGAGCTCGCGAAACGCCTCGGCTTAGTTATGGTCAACTCCGGTGCGATGTATCGTGCTGTCACTTGGAAGGTACTCCAAGATCAAATCGATCCCGCCGATGACGCTGCGGTGATTGCGCTGATGAATCGCATCGACATTCATTGCGGAGAAATCGGGATGAGCTCGACTTGCACCATTGATGGGATCGATCCCGGCGACGAACTCCGCAGTGAAGCGATCAATGCCAACGTCTCGGCCATTTCCGCGATTCCTGAGGTCCGTGATCGTTTGCTCGACCTTCAACGGCATTATCTGGACCACACTAGCATCATCATGGAAGGTCGCGACATTGGCTCGGTGGTATTTCCCGACACTCCTTTCAAAATTTATGTCGATGCCAGCGAGGAAGTTCGTGCCGCGCGGCGCACGGCGGCGGGCGAGATTGATTCGGTGGCCAAACGCGATGCCGCTGACAGTGAGCGGATTACGGCACCGTTGAAAATTGCCGAAGGGGCGGTGGTTCTCGACACCTCGGCTCATAGCATCGAGAGCGCAGTGGATGCTGCCATCGAGATTCTCAAACAACAAGGTTTACCCGAGTTAGAAACCCCTGCATTTTGAAACCATCAACTCCCATGGGCTGGATTTATTGGCTTGGTTGGATGGCTTTCGGTGCCGCCTTCCGCACTCTCTTCGGCTTGAAAATTATCGGTGAGGAAAACCTCATCTGCGATGGGCCGGTGCTGATTGCTTCGAATCACCAAAGTTTTCTCGATCCGCCACTCATCGGCAATCTCTACAAAACCGAGATGACCTACCTTGCCCGTAAAACGTTGTTTGTCGGTTTTGGTAAATGGCTTTACCCGCGATGGAATGCGATCCCGGTTGACCAAGATCGCCCGGACATGGGCAGCTTGAAAACGATCATCCGTAAGCTCAAACAAGGCGAGCGGGTGTTGGTTTTCCCCGAAGGTGAACGCACTCTTGACGGCGAAATCGGTGACGCCGCGCCGGGCATTGGCCTGATTGCGGTCAAATCGGGTGCGGTGATCCAACCGGTTCGTATCGATGGAGCCCGCGAGGCTCTGCCGCGTGGCTCGGGAAGAGTTCGTTTTGCGCGGATCACCGTCAGCATCGGTAAGCCGATCCGGCTCACCGCCGAAGAACTCCAAGCGGTCAAAGGCAAAGAGGACTACGAGCGCATCGCCAAGCAGATCATGGATGCAATCCGTGCGCTGTGATTGCCCGAGTGGTGGGCTTGCGGTGCCGGAGTTCTTGCGAAATTTGTCAGACTTGCGGTTTTCGGATTGCCTCGCGGGTGGTTCGGGAGACGATCACTGAGCATGGCGTATTTGGCAGACCGGGCATTTGAATTGATTTCCTCCGCACATCAACGCGGGCGGTTGGCGCATGCCTTCCTCATCAGTG
>JAYWAR010000019.1:0-2635 GCA_043782285.1 Akkermansiaceae bacterium
CGCCTCAGGACTGCGGAAATCTGGGTGAAACACCAGCCTACCCCAAGCGCTCGGGCACAACCCCGGCTGCCGCGGCACCGCGAATTTCTCGCCGAAACAGGAACGGACCGTGGCGATGGGGACGAGATTCATATCAATAGAACTAAAACTCTGCTGATCCGCCGTCGAAATACTAACCCGCAGGCGGAATCTCTCCGCGCCCGCTAGATGATGATTCAGATCCAAGCGACTTTCTAAGAATCTCTTTCACGAACTCAGGAATTGGCATTCCTGCGCTCGCAGCATCCGATTTCAATCGTTCGTAATGAGCCGTTTCAGCGCCTTCCCATATTAAGTCCACGCGCCTCAATTGCTGCATTGCGACATGTGTGTAGTTCTCGGGATTTGCCCAATAACAACTTAGGCACACCTCGCGCTTTTTCAAATTGCGCCAATTCTCGCAATGTTCGCAAGCCCAGCTCTTCACCCTGTTTGCAGAGCGACAAAGCAACATGAAATCCTCAACCGTCATCGCTTCAGATTCTCCTCCTAATCCATACGGCACGCGATGATCTATTTGCAAATCCGCTTCTGGAAACTCTTCCAGATAGATGGAGCATCGGCAGCCATATTTTGCTAGCAGCTCTTTCTTAATACGTTTTGACAATGCAGTCCGACCTGAGAACCGTCTCATCTTTGGCGTTGAATAAGCGCCAAAGCGATAGGCTGCGATCTTCCTGCCATCAGTCCCAATCACCGTAATTCTTTCGATAGGAATACCGTGGTCTTTTACATCTTGAGCGGCACGGGGCGGGTGGCTGTAACCATAGATAACTTTCAGTTCTTCGGTGGTTATTTGGCCGTGGGTTAGGATATGCTCAATGACAGTCTTGGGACGTTTGACAGTCACGGACCTACAAAGGTCGAGAAATTCCTGAGAAAATCTATCAGTAAACATTGCGATTAATTAGAACAAATGTGTCTGCGCAGCGGAACTAAGGCCTGCCTTGCGGGGAATCGTGCCGAGTTCTTTCGCCAGCACTGGAGACAAATACAAAGATTCCACAGTGGTTTCGTCCCTGCCCAACAAGGTCGCTTGAGTCGAGCGGCCGACAGTGACTTCTATATGCACCAATTTCAAGTATTCGGGCAATGGCTCACCATAAGATTTCTCACCAGTGCGCCCGTCATAGCTGATGGCGTAGCGCAAACTCCGCGAATTTAAATCGTCCAGAGTGACCACGAAGTCATCGAATGTTAGTCCGGCAAGATAGCGGGAATCCCGCTCACCGGAGATTCCTTGATAGGGTGGATCCATGTAGATCACATCGTCATCTCCGACAGATGCTAACACGTCCCGAAAATCATGGGATGTCACAATTGCTTTACCGCGCAACAACATGGAAATCCCCATGATATTCCGCCGCATTGTATCGGGCTGAGTGCCGAGGCGGCGCTTGTCTGGGCTTTGATTGAAAAATCCGTCGTTGTTGTAGCGAACGGCTCCTTTGATACATCGTGTCAGAAGATATAGGAATAGTGTCGGCTCCTGTGTGCGATTGAACTGTTCCCGCACCGTATAATAATGCTCAAGTGCATCCGCGGCATCGCTTTTCCACAATCCCACGTATGCGTCCGCCAACTCCTCCGGGCGGTTGATCATGAGATTTAGCAATTCTGCCAGAGGCTTGTTCAGATCATTCAGCCAATAACATTCCGACCTAGATCTAGCAGCGCAGGCCAATGTCATCGCGGCAGAACCCGCAAAAGGTTCTACCAATCGCTTAAAACCATTGGGCAGATAGGCAAGGATCAACGGAGCCAGCACCCGCTTGCTGCCTTGGTATTGGAACGGTTGTGGAATTTTCATTGAATGATCGTCGAGATGTTCGCAAATCCCGCTCCGGCTTTATCACCGCGTCTTGAAATGCACGCTGGACCGCAGCACCGCACCTTCGCGGCGGCTGTGGATGGTGAGCTTGTCGAGATCCGATAAAACGGTGATCGAGTCCTTGATGAGTTTTCCTTCTTTGTCGGGGATCGCTTTCCCCATCACATCTTCCGAGTTTTCATCAATCGTCTTGTAGGTCTCCTTGGCGTATTTCTCGAGGGTCTTGAAGTTGAGGCTGAGCCAGAAACCGGTGCGGGTTTCGCCTAGACTATCGGCCTTGGCGATGAGGTCGAGCGCTTGGTTCTTCGAGGTGGAGGCGGCGAACCACTTGTCACCCACCGTGACGGATGGCACGAAGTCGTCAGTTAGAAACGGCATCGGGAAGAACCAAGTGGTGTTACCGCCACGTTCGGAACTCATCGGCTTTTGCATCGGGATATCCTGCCCGGTCATTTCGCTGACTTTGGCCAGCGTGCCAGTGAGAGTGGTGTTCATTTTAGTCCATGAGCCGGCAAGTTTGGCGCGGTCCGTCACCGGCGCGATGATGGAAATGCGCGGCACCTTGGCCTTGTCTAACACCGCCTGAGAAATACCGGGAATGGCTGGGGCACCTCCGTTAAAATCGACAACCAAAGCGCTTTCTTGGCCGAGGCTAGCGCCGAAATCGTCGCCGAAGGCATCCCACAGCGCCACCATGTCTGGGCGGAATTTGCCGTCGATCATCTTCGCCATTTCCTTGAACTGGATCATCTCGGCGTTTTCGGT
>JAYWAR010000020.1:0-2634 GCA_043782285.1 Akkermansiaceae bacterium
TTCAGGTCTGACACCTGGCGATGGCCTAACCCGTTGCGTGATGGCCGAGTTGCCCACCCGCCCGCTACAAAGCCTCGCCGAGTTACAGCACTTCGACGCCCGCAACAACAATCCCATTCCGCCATTCCAGTTCAACCTGATCGGCAATGGTTCCGCGCACCCGATCTTCGCACCGAATCAAATTGCCGTTCAAACCTCTTACAACAACGGGATGTGTAACGATGATACCTACGTCCTCAACCACCTGTTGTTTGACGACTGGTTCGTCTCCTCCATCACCAAGGACGTCAAGAATTTTGGCTCGGCCAGCGATCGGTCAATCAGCACCGTTTATCAAAATCATCTGACTCTTGGCACCCCCTTGCCGAATCGCTTTTACCTGCCTGCACCAAGAGCGGACTCGCCGAAACTCAGTGATGCCGTCGCTGCCGCGATGACCAGTGCCAAGGACAGCAAAACCGGCAAATACTCATTCGAAACCATCGCTTCGAAACTCGTGGTGGATGGCATGTTTAACATCAATTCCGTCTCCGTGGAGGCGTGGAAAGCCATCCTGCGTCAGAGCCGTGACATACAGGTTCCCTACCTCGCCGCCGACGGCAGCACCAAGGTCGGCAACGCCGCCTCGTTTTCCTATCCGCGCACCTCCATCGCTGGCGATCAAGGCTCGGATTCCGGATCCAAAGCATCCGGCTCGCTATTCCCCGCAGCGGCGGAATTCGCTGGCCACCGCGTGCTCACCGAGGAGCAAACCGACGAACTGGCCACGCAAATCGTTACGGAAATCAAGAAGCGCGGCCCCTTCCTCTCGCTCTCCGAGTTCGTCAACCGCCAGCTCACCACCGACAATGAACTCGCCATCGCATCCACCATCCAGAAAGCACTCGATAACCTTGCCGACCTCGGATCTTCTCCGAAAAACCCGTATGCCGCGATTCAAGCCATTGCCCCTAACATCACCAGCAAGCCGCCAGGAGAGCCCGATTACAAATTCCCGAAAGCTGCGCTCGGCTCCTCGGCCTTCGGTGTCCCCGGGTGGGTTCGCCAAGCTGACATTCTCAAGCCGCTGGCACCCATTTTATCTGCCCGCGATGACACCTTCATCATCCGGGGTTATGGTGATTCCCGGGAAAAGGGAAATCCTATGAAAGTCGTGGCAAGGGCATGGTGCGAAGTCGTTGTGCAGCGGCAAGCCGACTACCTGGACCCAAGCGATCCCCCAGGCGTCGCGCCCTTTTCTGCCCTTATGAAATCGAATATCAACAAGCGCTTCGGCCACCGATATGAGATCGTTTCCTTCCGCTGGCTAAACGAAAAAGAGATCTAATCCGCCCACTTGTGTCCGCTTCTGTTTAATCTCAGTCACTATCACCATGATATCCTCGTTCCCGTCAACATTCTGCCAACCGCTCCTAGCTGCGACTGCCTGCCTTTTCCTAGCGCTCGTCCCCGCCACCGCAGGTTGCAAGGTGAAAGCCATTTTTGTACAGCCGCCCGATGATGTTCCAGAGAAAGCCGTCCTCGTCGTCGGCAAGAAATTCTTGGAGATCGAACTTCCAAAGCGGAACTTCTCTCCGGAAGTTGAGTTGTCCGCAGGTGACATGCTCGTGGGGGTGCTGCCCACCAAGCCAGAAAAACCGGAGATGCCGCCAGGGACTCCCAATTTCAAAATCCCGGAAACCTGGACGGATTGCATTCTGCTATTTTTCCACGATCCTACCAACAAGGTTTTCCCGGCAAAAATCATTCCTGTGAATGCTTCCGCGGCAAACTTCCCCTTGGGCCACACCGTCATTTTTAACGTGTCTTCCGCCACAGTCGTCGCCAAATTCGGCGAGATAACCACCCAAGTGAAACCGGGACAATCAGTGACGGTCAAGCCGCCGCGATCCGGCTCCGGCGACTATCCGGTAGCGATCGACTGCACCTTACCCGGCGACAATACGCCCGTCGCGCTGTGCCGCTCCACTTGGCAGCATGAGGCGAATGCCCGCCAGATCCTATTCGTCACTCCCATGCCACAGCAGAAGAATCCGCGCGTCTGGGGTGTATTGGACCGCCCGGCGCAATTAGAGAAAACCAAAGATGACTGATTCATTTTGCGCCGCTCAACCCGCCAAAGTAGCTCCCGTAAAAATAATATCAAAGAGTCCGCAATAGGCGCACTCTCATAGCTTTCCCGCCTCGCCTCACCCGGTTGGGGGATGGCTGAATTGGTTTTTTGAAGTTGAAGTGACGGTCTCTGCCAACAAGCTCGGTCACATCCATTATGAAAAAGAAATGTCTAACATTCGCTGTCTGTTTGGTTTCGATTCATGCGGGATTTTCCGAACCCCTGGAACCCAGAAAGGCAGCGGTCCCTTATTCGAGGAGGTCATGCAAAGCGGCAAAGTGCCGAAAGGGACGAACTTGAAGACCGGCGTGACCGGGTCCACAACCCAAACAAGGCCTAGCCCTCGAACTCGAAAAACGCCGGGAGAAAAACCCAACTCTGGTCGCACTTGCCGTCCTGCCTGCTTCCGGTTGCCGCCGGGCCACCGTCCTGTTAGCTCCCGCCGCCGGCGGCACCTTCACTGCTTACGTCATCGACGACGATCCGTCCAAGCTCCCGCTCGGCGAGTTGCGCGTTCACAA
>JAYWAR010000021.1:0-2633 GCA_043782285.1 Akkermansiaceae bacterium
AGTTAGGTCGCTGGCATTACCCTGCCCTTAAAAAACGAGAAACGGCAATGTCTCGCCCGTCCCGGTCAACGGCTCCCGGTCATCATGGGGCGGTCGCCATACGGTTTCTGAGACGATCCTTGGCCGGAGATCCGGTGTCGGTGACGAGCTGCCCGTCGATCTTCCAAGTCGCAAAAAAGCCCCGCCGGTTTCCCAGCGGGGCCACGGGCCTAGAGATTCTGGGGAAAACTCATGAGGCATTCTTCGTCACATGGGCCAAGTTCTCGAGGATTGCGTCCTCGACGTAGGCCGATAAACTCGAGGATTGCGTCCTCGACGTAGGCCGATAAACTCGAACCACTCCGCCGCGCCGCCTTGCGGGCTTTCGCCACCAATTTCCGATCCAGCATGATCCCTAACGGGCGAGTCTTCTGGCGGGTGACTGAAGAGGTGGCGGATTTGGCGGATGCACCATTGTTGGCTGGCGCGGCCTTCGGTGTGTTTTCGTGTTTTTTCATGAATGCAAAACGGGTCTCATGCGGAGTGGTGCTATAACACCACCAAAGGAAATGACGCCCCTGGATTTCCGCATGAGACCCGTGGTCTCACGTTCACTAGTGCCGCGTCCGGGTCATTACTTCCGAGGATTGAGTGCGGATCGGCGTTATAGCACCGACAGGCGACGAATGCCACCTCGGCCGGTTGCGGTCAATCATCTTCGATAAACGCAGCTTTATTGCATTATGGCTCGATACCCGAAAAAACCCGCTGCCATGGTGACAGCGGGCTTTCCTTGGTGCGAACTCTGCGCATCACGAGGGCGGGTTCCAGAAAATTTCATCCACGTCGATCAGGACTTTGTTGGCTCCAATCCACTCGGTGTCGTTAGACCAACTGGATTGCCCACCGGCGCGGAGTGCGCGGTCGGTAGAGCGGATCCATTCGTATCCCGTGGGCAGGTTGGGAAATCCGGGCGGGGTCTGCTTCTGGCCCGCACTGCCTGGGGGCGGTGGCCCATTCACCCATGTGTCTGAGCGGCGTGCGACTGGTGCTTTTTCAATCCAGTATTGGACTCCATGATAGAGTGCCACTGCCAAGGTCTTGGCATTGATGGAGAGCGTGGGATCGGAAGCATCACATGCTTTAGTGTAGTTGCCGCCATCGCGGTAAGTGTAAATTTTTTTGTAGGCCGCCCACGGATTTTTTTCCCAGTTCTTGATGTTCTCGATATCCGCATCGGTTAGTTCGTAAGCACCACCGCCCCCCTTGCGGAATTTGGGGTGTTCATAGAGAGACCTTTGCACGTCCACCCAATCGATTTCATAAGAGGTCTCGCCCTCGATTTTTTTCCCAGTTTTTGGAGAATCACCTCCGGTATTAAACTTGCTCTCACAAGTGATGGTGAGAATGCCGTGGGCCGTGCCCTCTAACCGTTCCAGATTTTGCTCGGTGACAAGGCCGGGATATTTGCCCCACTGGGTTGAGATGGCGGGGCTGTGGAGTAACAGCAAAGTTACCAATCCCACATATTCAATCGTGGTTTTGTAGGATTTATCATCCAAGGATTCCCTCGGGAATCCGTGGCGCATGAGGTTGTAAATAGGGTCATTTGGCATTGTGTTGAAATATTGATTTTTTAAAGAGTGGCCGGCCGCGGTACCAAACCCGCCGGATCTCCACCGCTATGAAACTGAAAGCAGCGGCAGAGCTTCCGTGACTACACGGAAGAATCTATCAGGCCGTTAAGCAATCCTTGAAGGCGCTGAATGAGCCGGAGTGCCTTACGCCGATGTCTGCCAGGGCGGCGACAATTACGCGCGTCTGCCCCGTGGTTGCCAAAGAAAAAGGATCTGAAATTAAATCTAACGAGTCTCCAAAGCTCGCGATGATCAGATCACTCCAGTTTCCAAAAATAATCGACGAGCATCCAGAGGCGGTCCCTTTAGTTAGATTGTCCGGGGAGTTGTTACTCATTAGCCAAGGCTGGCCGCTAATCGTGGTCTGGCCTTCGTCCAGTAAGCAGGTCGAATCGGTCGATACAATCTTTTGAGTGCCACGCAGCTTGGCTTCAACTTTGGAGCTGAAAACAAAGGCCGGGTTGCCAGCCAAGGCGTTGCTGTTCGCGACCGATGCCATGAGCGAGACGAGGTGCGCAAAAGTAGGAGCCGCGCCATTAGTGCCACCAATCACTGAGCCGATGCCAGCGGTATTGAGGATGCCAGTGGGTTGGTCATTTAAGCCAGTGCCGGTTAGGGCCGCGATGTCGATCGCAGATGCGATGGCCTGAATTAAATCGTTCTTCACGAACTCCTCGATCCCGGGAGAAGCTTGAACTAACAGTTGTTTGCTATACTTGGACCATGCCCCTACCCGGCGAGCTGTTAGGCGAACTTCTTCGATCTCTTGAGTGGATTCGTCCAGAGCGCCAATTTCCGGCTTCCAGGTCGCATTACTCGCGGCCTTGTGGCGCGGCAAACTAAGGTTAGAGTGCAGCCCACCGAGCACTGTGGCTCCGGCCCGACCGCAGATTAGCGAGGCGCGGAGGGCTTCAATGAAAGTGTCGGCGACCATTGTAGCGACTGCTTTGTTGCCGTAAATTCCACCGTCTTGTGAGATGGTCATACCACCCCGCTTCTCTACCAGACACATAGCTG
>JAYWAR010000022.1:0-7293 GCA_043782285.1 Akkermansiaceae bacterium
GAAATTCCACCAGCATAAGTTTCCACCACGCCGAGCACCAAACCACCCAGAGCGGCACCCGGAAGATTACCGACGCCACCGAGCACTGCCGCGACAAAAGCCTTCAGTCCAACGTTGACGCCCATCAACGGCTCAATCCCGGTATAGGTCATGCCATAAAGAATTCCCCCAGCCCCCGCCAAGGCCGAGCCAAGTCCAAAGGTGAAAGAAATGATCAGCGAGTTACTAATTCCCATCAATGAGGCAGCTGCCGAGTTATACGAAACTGCCCGCATCGCCATTCCAATCCGGGTTTTTTTCACAATGAACGTCAGTACCGCGAGCAGAACTAAGGTCACACCAAGCACAACGAACTGAGTCGAGTTGAATGACAAACCACCTAACGTGAAATTTCCCGTCGGCAACAGTTTGGGGAATGCCTTCTGCGACGTTCCGAAAAAAGCTTGATGCTGACAGGTATATTCGATCAGCAGCGAAACACCAATAGCAGTGATGAGGACCGTCAGTCGTGGCCGATTCCGCAGCGGCCGATAAGCCAACAATTCGATCACGATTCCAAGGATCGCGCAAAGGACCATTGTCGTCGCCATGACTGCAAGCCAGGCACTCCAACCCGGCAGCGGAAACCATTTCGCAATCTGTGGGGCAACATAATAGCCCGTAAAAGAACCCAGCATAAAAACATCGCCATGGGCGAAATTAATAAAGCGAAGCACCCCATAAACCATCGTGTAACCGATCGCAATCAGCGCATAGACAGCCCCGAGGGCTAAGCCATTGACGAGTTGTTGAGAAATCTCGTTCACAGGCAATCGGCGAGAATCGTTCGTAAAATCATCTTCAAGGGGCGATGGTTTCGAGGAACTTAAATTTGCCGCCCGAGATTTGTAAGATTGCAGCGGATTTAACCGCATCGCGTTTGGCGTCGAGTGAAAACTTGCCGGTCACCCCATCGAAGTCCTGAGTCGCAGCAATTGCATCCCGTAGCTTAGGGCCATCGGTAGTACCTGCGCGCTTGATCGCCTCGACCAAGACATAGGCCGAATCATAACCGAGTGCAGCCATTCCATCGGGAGCTTTATGATATTTTGCTTTGTAGGCCGCGACGAACTTGGTCATTTTCGGAGCGGTATCTTCGGGTGAACAATGAGTCGAAAAATAATGGCCTTCTACCGCCTCTTTGCCGACTTGGAGAAGGTTATCAGATTCCCAGCCGTCGCCCCCGAAAAGCGGAATACTCAACCCGAGCTCCTTGGCTTGAATCGCAATCAGCGCCACATCATTGTAGTAACCCGGCACAAAAACAGCATCGGGTGCAGCGCATTTAATCGTGGTGAGCTGCGCTTTAAAATCCTTATCCCCTCCATTATAATCGAGTTCAGAGGCGAGCACCCCACCATTTTTTGCGAACTTTTCTTTAAAATACTTCGCCAAGCCCTTGGAATAATCACTCTTGGCATCGGTGAGCACTGCGACTTTTTTAGCCTTGAGGGTTTTGCTAGCAAAGTTCGCCATCACCGTGCCTTGGAACGGATCAATGAAGCAGACCCGAAAAATATAGTCACCCACTTCCGTAACTTTCGGGTTAGTCGAAGCTGGGGAAATCAGCGGAATTTTAGCTGCTTGAGCAATCGGTGCTGCTTCAAGCGAACGGCTCGAAGCGACTTCTCCGAGCACCGCGATCACGCCGTCGCGAGAAATGAGCTTATTGACGATGTTCGCAGGCTCACCGGCCTTCGATTGATCATCCTCAGTGAGAAGTTCGAGCTTCTTGCCTAAGACCCCACCTGCTTGGTTCATTTCCTCGATCGCCAATTCCGTGCCCTCATGAGCCGAGCTGCCGAATGTCGCTTCTTTCCCTGTCAGTGAGGCAAATTCGCCGACTTTAATCGTGTCGCTGGCCTTGGATTTACAACTCGGGAGTGTGAGTAAATTCAACACCGAGGTGGCAGTAGCAAAAATCAAATAGGAGCGTTTCATGCGTTGGCGATTGGGGAGCGAAAAGCGCAATTTAGGAAACCACTCTACCAAGTGCAACAGCATATTACACAGTTCAAGATCCACCACATTTGAGATGCAGCCCAAAGCAACCTCGCGGCTCGCGCGTTTGAGCAATTGGCAGATTGATCCTCCCCACAAATGGCTTCGCTATCCACCTAAATAACTCATCTCCGCCTTCGGCCGTTCAGTCCGCCCGCGCTCTTCCGAGTAACGGTCTTGCCGTCGCTGCCAGATTAAACGCACTTTTTCTGCTAGAATCGCCGGCTCAACGCCGCTGCGCAAAATCCCCCGTAAGTCATGACCGTCCGCAGCAAACAGACAGGTAAAAATTTTCCCATCAGCCGAGAGTCGCAGTCGTTGGCAATCTTGACAAAATGGCTGGGTCACCGAGCGAATCAAGCCAAGCTCGCCGCCTCCATCGGTATGGCACCAGTGCGCTGCGACCTCCCCCCGATAAGCCGGGGCTCTCGCAACGAGGGGAAATTGTTGACTAAGAACCGCTAGAATTTCTGCGCCCGAGACCACCTCATTGAGTCGCCAACCGTTGGTCTCGCCGACATCCATGTATTCAATGTAACGCAAATCGACTCCAGCCGACTTCGCCCAACGCGCGAGTGGCAGGATTTCGCACTCATTCACGCCGCGCTGAATCACCGCATTGACTTTAACCGGCAGGCCGAAGGTCTGCGCCGAGTGAATTCCCGCCAGCACCCGTTCCACTTTCGCCCCCACTCCGTTCATTTTCGCAAAAATTACGGGGTCTAGGGCATCCAGACTGACCGTCACTCGGCTCAAACCCGCTAGCCGCAGCGCTTCCGCGTGATGCGCCAGCAACACCCCGTTCGTCGTGATCGCAATCTCTTTGACTCCCTCGACCGCCGCCAACATCGCCACCAAATCCTCCAGTCCGCGGCGCAACAAAGGCTCGCCACCCGTCAAACGGATTTTTCCCACCCCAAAACTCACCATCACCCTCGCCAAAGTTACAATCTCTTCAAACGTCAATAAATCCTCACGCGGCATGAATGCATACCCCGGGCCGAAAACCTCCACCGGCATGCAGTAGCGGCAGCGAAAGTTACACCGATCCGTCACCGAGATCCGCAAATCGCGCAGCCCACGGCCTAAGAGATCCATCGGCATGTTCACCGGCACTCTATCCATCTTTGCACAGCCCTTAATTATGCCAGTAGATCCTTCACCACTCGCGCGGGTTCGACGCCAGTTAACTTTTGATCAAGTCCCTGAAACTTGAATGTTAGACGCTCATGATCGACACCGAGCAAATGCAAGATTGTCGCATTCAAGTCACGAATGTGCATCGGGTCCTTGATGATATTGTATGAAAAATCATCGGTTTCGCCGTAAACGGTCCCCGGTTTGACGCCGCCGCCAGCCATCCACATCGAGAAACAGCGTGGGTGGTGATCACGGCCATAGTTATCCTTGGTTAGTCCGCCTTGCGAGTAAACGGTGCGTCCAAACTCCCCACCCCAGACGATCAGCGTGTCGTCTAGCAAACCGCGCTGCTTCAAGTCAGCAATCAAAGCAGCCGTTGGTCGGTCAACATCTTCACACAGAATTTTCATTCGCTTTGGCAGATTACCATGAGTGTCCCAGCCCCGATGGAAGATTTGGGTAAAGCGCACTCCGCGTTCGGCGAGGCGTCGCGCCATTAGGCAATTATAGGCGTAGGTGCCCGGCTCTTTGGCCTTCGGTCCATACATCTCCCAGATCGATTCCGGCTCGTTAGAAAGATCGGTAAGCTCTGGCACTGAAGTTTGCATCCGAAACGCCATTTCATACTGGGCGATCCGAGCATTGGTCTCGGGATCACCGATCCGATCATGCAGTTGACGGTTCATTTCGCTAACCCCGTCGATCATTGCCCGCCGGATTGCAGCGGGAACGCCCTTAGGGTTAGATAGATGGATAACCGGATCTCCACCCGAGCGCAATGCGACTCCAGCATGCTCAGGTGAGAGGAAACCCGCTGACCATAACCGCGAGGACAGAGCTTGGACATTGCTAAAAAGCGGTAACTTCGAAGACATCACCACAAAGGTCGGCAAGTCGTCATTCATCGAGCCAAGCCCATAAGAAATCCATGAGCCAATCGACGGTTTACCGCCGATCATGTTGCCTGAATTGGCGAGGAGAATCGCAGGCTCATGATTAATCGCGTCTGTGTGGAGGGAACGAATCAGTGCGATTTCGTCAGAAACCTGACCGATGTGAGGAAATAAATCGCTCACCCAGTGCCCGGCCTTGCCGAGTTGTTTGAATTGAAAAATCGACGGCGCAACGGGAAAGCGCGACTGCGAAGCGGTCATCCCGGTGAGCTGCTGGCCACCACGCACCGATTCTGGCAAATCTTGATCGAAGCGCTCAAACAACTTGGGCTTGTAATCCCAAGTTTCAATCTGAGAGGGCGCACCGGCCATAAAAAGATAGATCGCGCGTTTCGCTTTAGGCGCGAAATGAGGAAGCAACGCGGCCTGCATTTCTGCGGCTTGAGCTGAATTGCCGCCTTTGGCAAACAAGCCCGCGAGACTGGCCCAAGCGAGTGATTTGCCAGCACGCGACAGAAACTGTCGGCGTGAGGCCAGCGCCATCCATTCCGCTTTTAAGCTAGCAGGAATCGGCAGATCGATCACCGACGGGCCATCACCACCGAGATCGGAACAAAGTTGAATCGACGGAGGTTTCATCGGTTATTTCGTAAGAGTTTCGTCAAGATTGAGAAGCTGATTTGCCATCATTGCCCAAGTGGCAATTTCAACAGGTTTCAGATCGGGATTTGTCGGTGCCGCGCCGGTAGTGAGTAGCGCGGTCGCAGCTTGAGGGTTTTCGGCATAGTACTTCGAGTAGCCGCCAAGACTCCGGGTGAGACCGGCGATTTCGGGTGCCGCAAGTGGCCGCGAAATTAAAGTCGTCGCTAAAAATTCAAGACGTTCCGGGGTACTTGAGCCGTGGGTGAGCGCTCGCTCGGCAAGCTTGCGAGCCGCTTCGAAAAATTGTGGGTCGTTCATACTCACCAACGCTTGGAGCGGTGTATTGGTGCGGGCACGGCGCACGCAAACGACTTCGCGGGCCTGAGCATCAAAAGTTTCCAACGAAGGCGGCGGCGCGAAACGCTTCCAGAATGAATAAAGTGAACGACGATACAGCGACTCACCGGCATCCTGTTCGTAATGAAGTGTATTGGAATCGGGCATCGAAACCGACTCCCAGATTCCCTCCGGTTGATAGGGTTTGACCGACGGGCCACCAACCTTCGCCGCCAGCAGACCCGCCGCTTGCAGGGCTGAATCTCGCAGCATCTCCGCATCCATCCGGAACCGTGGACCACGTGAGAGCAGCCGATTTGCGGGGTCCGCAGCAAGCGCCTCCGCCGTCACATGATTACTCTGGCAGTAGGTATTTGAAGTGACTAACAATTGATAGATATGTTTCACATCCCAGCCGGATTCGCGAAATTCAACCGCAAGCCAGTCGAGCAATTCCTGATTTGAAGCACGAGTTCCCATGATCCCGAAGTCATCGGAAGTTTCGACCAATCCAATCCCAAACAACTCTTGCCAGATCCGATTGACGGTGACTCGCGCAAACAGAGGATTTTCGGGTTTAAACAGCCATTCGGCAAGCTCCAGCCGGTTGGACGCCTGATGCGGAGCTGGCAAAAAATCTGGAGTTGCCGGCGAAACCAGCTCCTTACGGGCTGAATAAACACCTCGCTTAAGAACCCACGCAGCGGCAGGAATTGGCTGCTCACGCGCAATCAACGTCGCCGCGCCATCTTTTCCGAGTCGGTCGATTTCGGCATCGGCAGTAGCGATTAACCTTTGAAGTTTGCGTGCTTCCGGATCAATCGAGCTGAGGAAAAACCGATCGAGGGCAACCATCCGTTGGCGAGGCGACCATTGTTCGGGGTCAGGCGAGGCTGCTAAAATTTCAGCGCTTGGATCTTCGTAAGGAAGGCGAGCAAATTCCGTAGGCTCCAGTTGGCGATGATAGAGACGCACATCTTGGTAGGCACTTTCTTTCAACCGTTCGCTACCGACGCGTTGGCCAAGGTTGAGTGGTAGCGAATTGCGGATCGTCAAGCCAGCTTCGAGCGTGTCATTGCTCCAATGAGTTGTTCGGACTTGGCCATTAACGAAAAGTTTAACTCCCGCAGCTTTGCCCGAGCCGTCATACGTAAAGCCAAGGTGAACCCACTCCCCACGCGGAATACCCGTGGTTTCCACCGAGATGGCATGAGCCGGCCACTGCTGTACGATGTGAACTACCAATTTTTCATCTTCGATGAACATATCCCAGCCGCGATTTGCGTCCATGCTGGCATCGCCCATCCGGGAAATAAGAGCACCGTTGCCAGTCGTCGTATCACTTGGCTTGACCCTTAGCAAAGTCCACATTGAGGCTGAAAATCCTTGATACGCCTCGAAATCGCCCAACCCGGGGAACCGCAGATTGGTGCTAATATCCATCCGCATTGACGGCCAAAACCAGATATTTTCACCCCAAATCAAGGGGTTCGTATCCGCCGTGTAAAATGGGGGGCTGGCAGCAGGTGCGGAGTTTTTCACCACCTCACCCGTACCTTCATCCAAGCGCAAACGGAGCTCTAAAGCCGTGGAGGAAACGGCCTCTGGCTTTTTGCCTGACGCTAACCATTGTTTAAACAGCGACGCAGCAGAAGTGCGACGTTGAGCGTAAGCTTGCGCGGCCTGAGAACGGCGAACCACGGCAGCATCAAATTCGGGGCGCTGGTCATCGGGCGGCACGCGAAGCACGGGTGGGCTATCGGCGACGTTTTCATCCCAAGCTTTTTCGGCAGTGTTGTTGAAAAAAGCTCCAAGCGAGTAAAAATCATGCTGCGCGGTAGGGTCAAATTTATGATCATGACACGCCGCACAGCCGATGGTAAGGCCAAGGAAAGCCGCACTAAAAGCCTCAGTCCGGTCGCGCGTGTTATTCGCATGAATTTCTTCGGGGATCGCACCCCCTTCGTTGGTAGAAACGTTGCACCGGATGTAGCCGGTCGCGATCCAGCTATCGGCCGAATTCGCCGGAATCAGATCGCCAGCCAATTGCTCACGCACAAATTGGTCATAAGGTTTATTTGCCGCAAACGAACGAATCACGTAGTCTCGGTAGGGCCAAATCGAACGAAGATTGTCGTAATGTAAACCATGGGTATCGGCATAACGCGAGTAATCGAGCCAATAACGAGTGCGATGCTCTGCATACGCGGGCGAGCCAAAAAGCTTTTCCAAATAAGCGCTG
>JAYWAR010000023.1:0-2620 GCA_043782285.1 Akkermansiaceae bacterium
GATAAAAATGAAAACCTCATTCCTTCGCCACCTCTCGCTCACCACGGCTCTCGTGCTCGCGGCTGCGTCCCAGTCCTCCTTCGCACAGACCACCGCCACGACCGACCCTGTCGGCTTCATCACTCTTCCCATCAATGGTGGTGGCACGATCCCTTCGCCGAAGCTTTCTCTGATTTCCCCGACCGTCACTCAGCCGATCTCATGGCAGGGTGCCATTACCGGTATCGCGACCGCGGGAACTGGGATTAACGCGACCACGACGATCACCGTCTCCGCACTCCCTGCTGCGCCGTTCACGGTGGGTCAGTTTGACGGCACGAATGGAAAGTTCTACGCGGAGGTCGTCACAGTTGCGCCGAACACTCACGCCACGGGTGCACTCGGAGCAATCACTTCGACTCCGACGACCAGCTCGATTGTCATTTCTGGCAATCTGACAGGCCCGAATTTGTATGTCCAAGTGGGAGATACCGTTCGTATCCGCAAAGAGATGACCATCGGGGATGTCTTCGGAACGGCTAACACCGCCGGCCTTCTTGCATCTGATGATCCGTCTACGGCAGATGAACTGCTTGTCTATGATGGGGCTTCATCGGTCGCGTATTTCTATTATACCGGCGCACCTGGCTACCCTGCTGGTTGGTACGATTCCGGGTTCGCCCTCGCTCCCGGAGACGGTGCAAAAGTAGTGCTCGGACCCCATCAGGGATTGGTGGTCAAACGAAAAGCGGCTGGTGCCCTCAGCGTCACGGCCAACGGAGCGGTGAAGACGGGCAATACTCTCTTCCCTGTGGTGACTGGAATTAATGTTCTGGGCACTGCTTCGGCCAAAGGGTTGGCCCTCGGGACTAGCGGGCTTTACACTGGAAATAATTCCACAGGTCTCAAGCCCTCAGACGATCCTTCTACTGCGGATGAAGTAATCATATACACTGCCACTGGACAGAACAGCTACTTCTATTACACCGGTTCACCCGGCTATCCGGCTGGTTGGTATGACTCTGGGTTCTCCCTCGCACCGGGTGCCGGCGACAATGTGGTGATTGCCCCCGGAACTTCGTTTGTGGTCAACCGAAAGGGTGGAGCATCGTTCAATTGGTCGTTGCCTTCGCCGACAAGCTTCTAAGCTCAGCGTGCATCAGACTCGCCTGCTCCCCTGAACCTTTAACGGCACACGATGAAAAAACTCCCCCTTTTCGTATCCGCGGTATTTGCTGCTTTTGTGCAGACTGCGTATTGCTCAGTTGTTACCTTTGGCGCCGTTCCGACTGCGCGGCAGGTGGTTGATGCCACGAACATCAACACACTTATTACAAACGCAAACAGCGTCGTTCTGGCTGGTACGTTTGCAAACGAGTCATTCAGCCTAAACTCTAGTGCCACTCTCGCGGCGAACGTCGCCTCGGCAACTTCATCTGGCGGTTGGAAGCAGTTTGGATTGGATACCGCGACACTAGGACTCAATCCCGATGTGACGAACAGTCTCGGCCTGAATGGCAGTGGCCGGATAGGAGGGACGATAACAGATAACAGCTTCGGGCCAACCAAGGCTGATTTTTTCAACGGAAAACAGCTTTATCTCTGGATCTTCAATGCGAGTACCGTTGGGGCCGCAACACAAATGGGTATTTTTCGCGCCACGCAAGCAACCGTGCCTTGGCTATTTCCGACAAATAATGGTGGGGTTGGGGACACGACTACCTTTAGCACAGTCCCCGCTAATGCTCCTACGATAGCTGTGATTGGAGGCTTTGGATCGATTGCCGGCAGTAACCTCCAACTAACGAATAGTTTCAATATCACCCCAGTTCCCGAGCCATCGTCTTTCATTGTCGGCTTGCTCACCTTGGGTGCGGCGGCATATTCTCGGCATCGTCGGAAATAGTCTCTTTTGCAATTCAAAATTACCATTAATGAAAAAATCAATTCTGATTATTAGCATGGCTCTCCTTGGAGCAATGCCGATTGCGAATGCGACGACGGTGACTTTCGGGGCAGTTCCTACCGCACGTACCGTGACAGCGGCCGATGGAGTCACTACGATTACAAGTGGGCTGGTGATGGTCGGAACTTTCGCCAACGAAGCGTTTACGTTTATTCCAGGGGTAAGCACGTTCGCCACCATTTCGTTAGCCGGCAGCTGGGAGCGGCTTGGCGTGGACACTGTTACCGATACCACAAATTCAGGCGTGACTTTGCCAGGGTTGACCATTAATGGCACGGGAAAGGTAGGCACTTCGATCACGGATAACAATTTTGGGCCGACCAAGGCGGATTTTTTCAATACCAAACCGCTTTATCTGTGGATCTTCGATGCTGCCACCGTGAATTCAGCGACTCAGATGGGAATATTTCGCGCCACGTCCGCATCAGTTCCTTGGGCTTTTACCAGCAATGCCGGTGGTGCCACCGACTCAGTAACCTATAGTACGACTCAATCGGGTGCTCCGACGATTGTCGCAACTGGAGGCGTTGGTTCTGTGGGAACGGCTGGGAATGGAACCCTTCAACTCGTCACCGTCCCCGAGCCATCCGTGCTCGCCTTGGGCGGCATGGCTGCTCTGGGGATGCTGGCTTCGCGGAAGCGCGGGATGAAAAAATAGCCTGCTTCCCATCATTT
>JAYWAR010000024.1:0-7273 GCA_043782285.1 Akkermansiaceae bacterium
ACCTAGAAACCGATGCGAACGACAATCCAAAGATGATCTTCCAACAATCGGTAGGTGGACAGACCCGTTGTTTCCGCCGCTCGCCGGAGATCAGCCTGAAAGATGCGTCGGCATTCCGTGCGTTTCCCTCTGAAGTTATCGGAACCTATGGTCTCGTTCTGAAGCTTAAAAGCAGCGCTGTTAACCGCCTTGCCGCTCTCACGACTGCCAATCTCGACCGCTGGATGATCTCGCAGGTCAATGGCCATGCGGTCGATGCGATCATGATCGACAAGCCCGTGAATGACGGCTTCATCGTCATTTGGAAGGGAGTAACCGAAGCCGATCTCGCTATTCTCAATAAGGATTTGCCGCAAATTGGTGCCGAAAAAACTAAAAAAAATTAGTCTGAGCTCATGATTCGTTTTACCGCCGTGATGTTTGCTCTCGCTGCGGCGCTGAGCGCCGCTCCACTCGAAATCCGTTTGCCGACGGACAATCAACATCTTTTTACCGGCGAGATGGACCAATTCTACATGTATGTGGATCGGAACTTTGAAGGTCAAACTACCAAACCATGGCAAGCTGGTTCCTACGGTTTGGTTCGCTCTGCAATCCGGGTCAACGACCAGATTCTGATGACCAAATTTCACGAAGGGATCGATATTTGCCCATTGAAACGCGACGCCGCAGGCAATCCAATCGATCTTGTCTCTAGCATCGCCGCAGGCCGTGTGGTTCACACCAGCTTGATCGCAGGCCGTAGTAATTACGGAAAATACGTCGTCGTTGAACACCTATGGGAAAACTCAGCGGTTTATTCGCTCTATGCCCACCTCGCAGAAATTACCTGTAAAGAGGGCGATTCCGTGAATATCGGCTCGGTGCTTGGGCGGATGGGCTTCACCGGTGCTGGCATCGACCGCACCCGTGCCCATTGCCACCTCGAACTCGCCATGATGATCAGTGCCCACTATCTCGACTGGCATCAAAAATTTGGCGGCGGGACCAATTTTCATGGTCTCTTCAATGGCATGAACCTTGCAGGTGCCGAAGTTTCACGCTTCTTTGTCGAACAAAAATCCAATCCTGAGTTGCAATTCAGCCAGTTTATTACCGCCACTCCAGCCTATTTCAAAGTCACCGTCCCTGCCCATGGCACTCCAGACTTCGTCAAACGTTACCCTTGGATCAGCCACGGAACGGTTGAAGGCACCGTCTCTTGGGAAATCAGCTTCACGGCCACCGGCCTTCCAGTCGCCTTTGAACCGAGTTCTCGCGAGGTTACAGCCCCCCTCATCACCTCCATTCTCCCCTCTAAAGTACCGCACCGCTATCTGACACGTGGACTGGTCACCGGCGAAGGCAACCGCGCCACTCTAACCCATTCAGGGGAACAACTCATTGCCCTCCTTACCGACGAATTTTCGATCACTCCATAAACCACTTTTTTATGTCCATACTCGATCAAATTACCGCCCTCGGTCTCACCCTGCCCGCCGTTCCCACCCCGATCGCCGCATACGTCAACTGCGTTCGCAGCGGCAATCTGCTGTTTCTCTCTGGTGGCTTGCCAATTGATGGCGACCGCAAAATCATCGGTAAAGTGCCTACAGATGTCAGCATTGAACAAGCTCAAGAAGGTGCCCGGATCGCAATCCTCAATCGTCTCGCTGTGATTCGCGATGAAATTGGCTCGCTCGATAAGGTCAAGCAGATCGTCACACTCAATGGCTTCGTCAATTCTGAACCGGATTTCTTCGGTCATCCACAAGTTATCAATGGCGCATCTGAGTTACTCGTCGAAATCTTCGGTGAACGTGGCAAACACTCCCGCACCGCTCTTGGAGTCGCCTCGCTGCCACTCAATGTCGCGGTCGAGATCAATTTGATTGTCGAAGTCGAAGACTAAGGCACTAGAATTTAGCGGTCTCAACAAAAAACCCGCCATCCGAGATGGCGGGCTTTTTTTGAATTCAAAATATTAGCCACCGCAGCAACCGCCGCCTTCACCACCACCGCCGCCGCCACCGCAACAACCACCTTTGTCAGCAAGATCATCTGCCGTCGGCACCCGACCCAGCTCAATCGTGCTACCAACGTATTTGCCGATTTCTTTTTGGAGAGTTTCCAATTCGCGCTGAGCCGCGAGAAAATCACGGGCGATTTCATTTTCAAAAAGTGCCTCACGCGCGCTTTCAAACTCCCGGATCTCAGTCGCACCGAGCTCGACGCCAGCATGTTGTTTGTGGTGCAACTCCTCGCCACGTTCGTGGACACTTTGATACTGAAGACGGGCAGAGTCGTCGCTGAGAAAACGCTCAACCTTAGCTTGAAGTTCGAGAAATGTAGAATCGCTGGCGATTTGGGCGCACAATTCCTTGGTTTTTACGATGAGGGTAGAATCTTCGGCAACAATGGACATGCCGCTGCATAACCTTGCTCCGCCCAACTGGCAACGGACAATTGCAGGAATTTCACCCTTGGAATTCCCTCTCAAAGCGTAACAAAAGCGTGACAGCAGTTGAAGCGGTGGCTTTGTTGAAATAACAAAAATGGCTTTGGAACCACTCAAAGATGGAATCCGCTCGAACGTCCGGATCGATTTCTACGGCAACGTTCACAAACGTCTGCGCGGCACCGACGCGGATCAACGCTACGCCATGGAAGTCGCCGTGTTGAAAATTCTCGAAGCTCGCGGCTGCCCGTATGTGCCGCGGCTGCTTGAGGAACACCCCGAAGAACTTTACTTCGTCTCAACCAACTGTGGCAAACTGGCGACCCAAATCTCTAAGCTCAAATCAGATCAACTCTTCGCCCAGCTTGAGCGTGAATACGGTGTCCGCCACCTCGATGCTGAGTCACGGAACATCACGTATTCGGATAAACTCGGCTGTTTTTGCATCATCGACTTCGAGCTTGCTGAAATTCTGCCAATGCCCACCCTTTAAATCCCGATTGTTCGCGTCTGTGACTGAAACCCCAATACTTCACTGGGCTGCCCTGACCCACAGCGGTTCCCGCAAACCGCGCAATGAAGACTCGCTGATTGCGTTTGCTTCCGGTCGAGATGGCGCGCACCCCCTGCCGACTTGCGGCAGTCATCTTCTCACCCGCCAAGACCTAGTTTTCGCCATTTCCGACGGCATGGGAGGTGCCAACGCTGGAAATATCGCCTCCGCGATCCTGCTCCAACAGATGAGCCAAATCATCCCGCAAACTTTCAAAGCGGCCGCCGGTGGCTTATTTCCAGACTCGCTCAGCCACCTTGCCGACGCCCTTCGTGGCACTCACCAACAAATCAACGCCACTGCCAAGGTCTCCCCGCACACTGTCGGGATGGCTGCCACCCTGGCACTCGCATGGTTTACTCCGGAAAATCTCTACCTTGCCAACGTTGGAGATTCTCGGATCTACCGCTCCCGCAACGGAATCTTGCAACAACTTAGCCGCGACCACACTTATGCTTGGGCACAATGGCAACGCGGCGAAATCTGCGAAATTCAATACCGCAACCATCCACGCCGCGCCGCGCTTTACGAGGTCGTCGGTGGCGGCCATGCCAGAGTGAATCCGTATCTCGCCGCGATTGCTTACGCCCCGGGTGACCGTTTCTTAGTCTGCTCCGACGGCCTCATCGACGGACTTTGGGAGCGCCATCTTGCCGATGCCCTTGCCACTTGCTCGGATAACCCGGCAACCACCACCGAAATTCTTCTGAAACGCGCGGTGGACAACTCTGGAATCGACGATACAAGCCTCATTGTCATTGCGGTTGCAAGCCTGCTCGCAGGTGAAAATCAGCGCTGAAACTAACAACACACGGCTTGGCATAGATGATGCTTATCATCAATGTCAGGTTCTCCTGAAGGAGGTAGCTTGTCTCCATCTTTAGGAATTTCTGAAAACAATTACTGCTAATTACTGAACATCAATAACATCATGGCCAAATACAAATTGGAATACATCTGGCTCGACGGGTACACTCCGGTGCCAAACCTTCGCGGCAAAACTCAAATCAAAGAATTTGCCAGTTTTCCGACCCTCGAACAGCTTCCACTCTGGGGTTTTGACGGCAGTTCCACCCAACAAGCAGAAGGCCGGAGCTCAGACTGCGTTCTCAAGCCCGTCGCGGTATTTCCCGATTCTTCGCGCAAAAATGGTGCGATCGTGATGTGCGAAGTGATGATGCCAGACGGCATCACCCCGCATCCAACCAATGGCCGCGCCACGATTCTTGACGATCCCGGCGCATGGTTTGGCTTCGAGCAAGAATATTTCCTCTACCAAGACGGTCGGCCACTCGGCTTCCCTGCCGATGGCTACCCCGCACCACAAGGCCCATATTATTGCGGTGCCGGATACAAAGCGGTCGGTGACATCGCCCGTCAAATCGTCGAGGAGCACCTCGACCTTTGCCTAGACGCCGGCATCAACCATGAAGGCATCAATGCCGAAGTCGCCAAAGGCCAATGGGAATTTCAAATCTTCGGCAAAGGCTCCAAGCGCTGCGCCGACGAAATGTGGGTCGCTCGTTACATCCTCAACCGTCTCTGCGAAAAATACGGCATCGACGTCGAATACCACTGCAAGCCAATCAAGGGCGATTGGAATGGCTCCGGCATGCATGCCAATTTCTCCACCGAATATCTTCGGGAAAAAGGCGGCAAAGCCTACTTCGAAGCCCTCATGGCCGCCTTCAGCGAACATTGCGAGGAACACATTGCCGTTTATGGCCCGGACAATCACCTGCGCCTGACCGGCCTTCACGAGACCCAGTCGATCGACATGTTCTCCTATGGCGTGGCTGACCGCGGTGCATCCGTCCGCGTCCCTCACAGCTTTGTCAAAGACAATGCTTACCGTGGCTACCTCGAAGATCGTCGTCCAAATTCCCAAGGTGATCCGTATCAAATCGCCTCGCGGATTCTAAAAACCATCGCCCTCGTGCCCAAGCCTTAAGCTTAGCAAACTTCGATCGTCGCTGACGATTGCTTCAAAAAGTCGTTTTCCTAATCAGGAAAGCGGCTTTTTTGCGAAATCCTAATGACCGTCCGCACTTCAACCCGCCCTAATTCTGATTTTGTGACCTCACCGCTGCCGGAGTCGCGGCGTTCATCGATTCCGCCAGCAACCTCACGCCGCGAGCAGAAATTGCTTCATGGAGAATCATCAGAACGCGATGATCCGCAGGCGGCGGCGATATTTTGAGAGATTTTTTACCAGGTTTCACCACTGCTTTTTCCACCGGCAAGGGCTCATCAGACACCAATGGATCGATTACCGAAACATGCCCAATGACGTTTCCACAAACATCCATCATTGCCGCGCCACTGCTGCCAGGTGCCCAGTCCGCACTGACGTGAATCCTTAGGTTTCGGGCACCTTCAATGCTCGTCACTTGGCTCGAGGCTTTACCATCCAACCAGAAAAAACGATTCAATAAGCCCGAGCTAAAATAGCCGACAGCGCTCATCGGGTCACTATAAACATAAACTGTATCCCCGGGCGCGGTTTGATCATTGAGCGCCAGTGGAGTAAAATTTCCGCCCTCTACGCGGACGATGGCAGTATCCATTTTCAGATCCCGCGCCAGCAGCGCGGTCACGGGTAAGACGTTTCCCAGAGTATCCGCCGCAATCAAAAATCCCTCTGTCATTTCACGCTCTTCATGCTCTTCCAGCGCCACACAATGGTGGCAAGTGGCCACTGCACCATCAACAGTGATGGCATAAGCATCTGCGAGGTTCACATGCCATTGATGGCTTGCCTTTTCGAGGTAGAACCAACCGATTCGTACGAGCGCCTTGCGCCCGCGTTCCGCCAACACTCGCGGTTCAAGACGATCCGTCAAAGGCGCTGGCAGCAACAGCGGCGCTGGCGTGGGAAATTTCAATGCCACCTTGACCTGCTTGAGACTCAGAAGTTTCCCTGCCTGCTTAAGCACGGTGGCTTTGGCGACAAGCGCTCCGTCCTCGGTCAGCAGGTCGTCGCTTTCGATTGATATTCCGGCAATCTGCGCACTGGCAGTATTCAGGCTCAACCCAAAAATGAGTATCCATGCGTAAACAAGCGCAGATTTGTGAGTTTTCATAGGGCTAGAGAATGGCTGAGGCGAGATCCCATGGCAAGTCATCCCGCTTCACCACATTTTTCCACCTCCACAACCAAGATCTCGAAATCCATGTTCATCATTGGAAGCTTGACCCACCAAGAAATGGCTACACAAAGTTTTTCTGTAAAAGTGACTGCTGATGTTTGTTGAGAGGTGATTTTGTGGGTTTGGTTTTATTGTTGTTAGGAGAGGGTGAGGTAGGTTTTTCGGGTTTCCCAAGTTTCTGAGATTCCGATCAAAACTCCGATGACTGGGTGCAGGAGAGAGGCCTCATTTGGGAAGAGTCCGACGACTCGCGTGCGCCGTATGATCTGGCTATTACGGGTCTCACAGGCATTTGGAGTGCGGATCTTTTTACAGTGCTCTGCGGGGAGATTCAAGACGGTGAAATCTTCGGAGAGCTTGGGCTGGGTTTCAGAATAAGTCTTGATGAAGCTCGCCAGGTGGGCTCCGGCGTGAGGTCTGTCGGCGGCGTTGAAGATGGTGGCGATGTCGGTGGTGACTTTGCTTTAGAGTTCTTGTTTGGTGATTTGTTGCTGGGCGTTTTGTTGGAGGTCGAACTGGCAACGCTGCCATGGGGTAGTACTTAATCAGGCTCTGAGGCCGTTGTGGGCATCTGAGGTGATAAGGTATGGAATGCCGATGCAGCGCTCTCTGAGGCTGTTGTTGAAGTTGCGGCAGTGGACCTCGGCTTCGGAGAGGGCGCAGGAGATTCCGAGGATCATTCGCTTGCCTTCGTTCCGGCGCATGCCGATGCCGATGACGATGAGGGTGCTGCAATCCCTTACCACGCCGTCGATACAGACCTTGTAGTCGGTGGCGTCGAGGGTGATGGATTTTATGTCAGGGAGGGGGCGTTCGCGCCATTTTTTGAACTCGGTATTGAGCTCTTTGGTGAGGATGGAAACTTGGCCGAAAGAGACTTCGAAGCCGTAGAGTTTTTCCATGATTTTGCTGACGCGGCGTGTGCTAACCCCTTCGACATACAGGGTGGCGATGGCAGATTTGAGGGCGTGTTCGCTGCGGAATCTTTGCTCGAGAAGGGCGGAGTGCAAGGGGCGTCACTTTGATGAACTTAAGGGACGGCAAGCTTGAGTTTCCCCATGCCGTTCTGATAACTGCGAGGTGCGAAACCGTTGGCGTAACCGCTGCGGCCATCGACGTTGCGCTCCTTGGGAG
>JAYWAR010000025.1:0-2618 GCA_043782285.1 Akkermansiaceae bacterium
TGGCGAGCCAGCCACTCAAGCGATCATCCGCAGGCGAAACTTCACTGCCGCTGGCCACCGCCAAGGTTGCGGCGAATTTCCCGCGTTGCAATGCGTCTCGCCAATTCAGTGGCAACAACACTTGCCATGGAATGGCGACGAGCGCTTGCGGAGCAGCTTTGGCAACGCTGGTTTGGACCGCCCGCTTGAGTGCAACCGGATTCAGTGAGGCCAGTCCTGTCGCAACCGCGTGACAACAAACGGAACCACTGCGTTGATTGTCCGAACAAGGACACTGAGTGTCGATATGGGTCGCCGATTTGACCGCGACCGTGACTTTCATCAATCGTTTCCCGACCTTGACCGCTCCCTGCCACCCCGTAGCCCCGGCTTGAACTTCAGCGACCATTCCACTTTCAAAGAGGGATTTGCCCTCTTTAAATGCCTGCCAGGTGGCTGCCGCCCTCAAATTTGCTTCCGTCAACCCACTCATTGTTGGCGGCAGTGTTCCCTGATCCGGGCCGAGGTGCAACTCGATTGCCATGAGCTCAGCAATTGCTCGGTCAAGCAAGCTCTGCGGAAAACTCGCTCTTAGAGCTCACCCGCAATCAAGTCATCCAAAGTTTGCCGCTGGCGCACCACCGTCGCGGTAGCTCCTGAAACAAGAATTTCCGCCGGCAGCGGCCGCGAATTGTAATTCGACGCCATCACGAAACCATAAGCCCCGGCAGACATCAGCGCGACGTAATCGCCGTGATTGAAATCCGGCAACTCACGATCTTGGCAGAAAAAATCACCGCTCTCGCAAATCGGACCGACCACATCCACCTTAATTCGCTCAGCAGAGGCCGGCTCGACCAGCGGCACAATTTGATGGTGACCCTCATACAGCGCCGGGCGGATCAAATCGTTCATCCCCGCATCAACGATTTTGAAGGTCTTCGCCGCACCCTTTTTCTCATACAAGCACTGAGTGAGCAAAACACCGGCATTGCCCACGATCAAACGACCCGGCTCTAATAAAATTTTCAGGCCAAGGTCTTTAAGCCGTGGCACGAGTTCCTTGCCATAGCGCTCAATGCTCAGCGGGCGGGCCGCTTCAGGCTGGTTTTCCCACCAATCCACGCTCGCGGATTCAAGCGACTGCGGGTAAATGATGCCAATCCCACCGCCAATCGACCAGAATTCAATCGCATGCCGCGCCTTGAGCTCTTTGACCAAAGGGGTCACTTTTTCCACCGCTTCGATGAACGGCGCGATCGAGGTCAGCTGCGAGCCAATGTGCATCTGGAGACCACGGAGCTTGATGTTTTTAAGCTCAATCGCGGCCCGCGCGTACAGGTCAAGAATCGCGCCGAAATCCACTCCAAACTTATTCTCCGACTTGCCGGTAGAGATGTATTTGTGAGTTTTAGCATCCACATTTGGGTTCACCCGCACCGCCGCTGGGGCAATCACACCGAGCTCGCCAGCAACCTCATCCAGATAACGCAGCTCCTCCTCGCTCTCGACGTTAAACGAATAAATCCCCTGTTTGAGCGCATAGACGATTTCGTCACGGGTCTTACCAACACCGGCAAAAGTGCAATGCGCAGGATCGCCACCAGCCTTGATCACCCGAAAAAGCTCTCCTCCGGAAACGATGTCGAAACCGGCCCCCTGGCTGGCCAACAAGCGCAACACCGAGAGATTGGAATTTGCCTTCACCGCGTAGGCAACCTCGTGATCCACTCCAGTCATCGCCAGATCGAGACGAGTGAAGTGGTCTAAGATGGTTCCCGCAGAATAGACGTACAGTGGAGTGCCGTGTTCCACGGCGAGTGCCGAAAGATCAACGTCTTCGCAGAAAAGTGAACCGTTTTTGTAAGAGAAACCATGCATCGCGCGACGGAATTAGCCGCGAATCCTCCGCGGGTAAAGCGAAGAACTGAGTTGTTGACCGCCAGACGAGCATAAATTCTATCTTCTCACCCATCGTCACCAACCCACAGCCATGAAAACCGCTCGAGAAGCCACGAGCTCCACCCGAAATCCTTTCAGCATTCACTCGCCTCTCGGCCAATATCGGTGGCAACGTCATGCACGATTTCGCGATTTCATCCCGCAATGGCTCACTGCTGCCACCCGGCAAATATCTGTGCGACCCAATGGAGCTGGCAAAAAGCGGATCTCCTAAAAAGACCGCTCCAGCCGCAGGGAAATCAAACGTCACGCTCTCTGTCGAGTGACCCGGAAACCTATTTAACTCTCACTCCATCGCCACCACTGTGTCATACAGACCCTAATGCATGAGCCCGTCATGGCTCTCAAGTCCCGTGTAGCGGATAGTGTAAAGATTTATCTGTAAAAGCCCGCTACACGGCAAAGGCTCGCCGCGCCGACCTCCCCCGACTATCCGGGGTTGTTAGCGTCCGTCCAAGACCGGACACGGAAGGTGCTTAAACCAAAACAGCACCAGCCATGGACGAACACAAACAGACGACCCACCAAGATCCACTCATCAATCTCCTTTTCGACGACGGCCTTCAGAACGCCCTCCCTAGAATCGCCGAAATTCTCATGAACGCAGCCATGCTACTCGAACGCGAAAAGCACATCGGAGCCGCCCCTTACCAGCGCGGAGCCGAACGCAACGGCTA
>JAYWAR010000026.1:0-7271 GCA_043782285.1 Akkermansiaceae bacterium
TTTCGTCTTCTCCCCCGGACTGTGACTGTGGGCTGCTTTGTTTCTATCTATGGAAATCACCCTCTCATCGAACGGGCTGTGACGCCTCCGTCAGCTCTATTCAACTCACTATAACCTATACTTGCCATGGCTGTTATCCCTACCTATCCCGGCGTTTATGTGGAAGAACTCTCCAGTGGAGTCCGCTCCGTGGCCGCGCTTCCCACCTCCATCACCGCCTTCGTCGGCCGCGCACTTCGCGGACCTACCGATCTATATGATGTGCCGGATCAAGTCCCGGCAGTGATCAATAGTTATGCCGATTATGAGAGCCTATTCGGCGGGCTTTGGACAGAAAGTGCAATGAGTTATGCCGTCAGAGACTTCTATCGAAACGGCGGCGGCCAAGCATTAATCGCCCGCCTGTTCCAAGCGAACGGCCAAAGTGTCGCGCGCGTGGTGGTCTCGACGAGTTCGCATGACTCAGGCGGAACCGCCACCGGACCCGGTTCGCCACTTAACCTTCTTTTCGCGACGCCGGGTGCTTGGGGCAACCGGCTGCGGGTGACGGTTGACCACGACACCCGACCTCACGAGGCCGGCGAGGCAATCGCGACTTTGTTGAACTTAAAGTTAGAACTTATCCCCGACACCGGCGTGGCCTCGCTCCAACAGTTACCTGACTTAGGAACTCGGGTGGAGGAAATTTATGCAAATCTGACCTCCGTGGCGGGTTTGCCTAACAGTATAGATACGGTATTGCGAAATACCTCCAAACTAATGCGCGTGGAGGGTTCACTGCCCGGTGCTCAGCCCGATCTGGGGGGTCAAGGTGACTATAGAGGCCAACGACGGGGCGGTGCTTGCGTCTGGAAATTTCATCGGCAACTCAGCGACGCGGACCGGCGTCCATCCGCTCTTGAAGGCCGATCTCTTTAACATGCTCTGGATTCCCCCTTACCTCGCCAGCGGGGATGTTGATAATACGGTGCTCACCGAAGCGGCAGCACTGTGCCGCAACCGGCGAGCGTTTCTAATCATCGATGCGCCCAGCGCGTGGGATGAAATCAGCGATGCGGTTAGCGGGGTAAATGCGATGGCCGCGACTGTCGGCACCGACAACGTGCGCAATGCCGCCGTCTTTTTCCCGCGCTTGCGGATGCCCAATCCGCTGCGGCAAAACCAATTGGAACCCTTCGCGTCCTGCGGCTCCGTCGCCGGGGGGTTCGCCCGCACCGATGCACAGCGCGGCGTTTGGAAGGCTCCCGCCGGCCTCGACGCAGAACTGGCCGGAGTCTCCGCACTAACGGTGCCGATGACCGACATGGAGAACGGTCAGCTCAACCGGTTAGGCGTGAATTGCCTGCGCACCATGCCCGGCACCGGGCCGGTTATTTGGGGCAGGCGCACCTTGCGCGGGGCGGACCGCTTGGCAGACAGCGACTGGAAATACATCCCAGTTAGACGGCTCGCGTTGTTCATGGAGGAGAGCATTTTCCGCGGCACCCCGTGGGCGGTGTTCGAGCCGAATGACGAGCCACTGTGGTCGCAACTGCGCATGAACACCGGCGCCTTTCTGAAAACGGTTTTCCGCCAAGGCGCATTCCAAGGCACCTCGCCGCGCGATGCGTATTTCGTGAAATGTGACCGCAGCCCCGCCTTCGTCGCGGGTGTTAGTAAGGTGAGTTCGCTCAAGCGCACCACTGAAGTCGTGAACCACCGCGAAGGCGGCGACCCTAGCAGCACCCGCAAATCGCCGGGCCGCACCGAGTATGAGGCGATCACGCTGGAGCGCGGCGTCACTCACGATCCCGAATTCGAGCGTTGGGCGAACAAGGTTTGGAACTACACCAGCGGGCTTGACAGCGAAGTTTCGCTCAGGGATTTCCGCCGGGACATCCGCATCGAGGTTTACAATGAAGCCGGTCAGTTAGTGCTCGCCTACCATATTTTCCGCTGCTGGGTTTCCGAATTCCAAGCGCGAGCCGACCTCGACGCGAATGCCAACGCCGTGCTCATCCGGTCGATCAAACTGGAGAATGAAGGCTGGGAGCGCGACTACGAAGTGGAAGTGAAGGAAGAGCCGCCGTTCGAAGAACCGGTGCTCTAGCAGTTCCAATCCAGCCCCCCGGCGACCATGAATTTGCCCGCATCTACCTTGCTGAGCCTGTGGGAAACCGGAGTGGCACACGCCCCCTCGGCCCGACCGGCGGCGCTGCTGGCAGTTTCTACGGGTAAACGTTAGACGCGGCCGCCCGGCTGCCCCGCCGCCAAGCTCACCGTCACCATCCTCGCCGTCCGGCTGCGGGAGATGGAAGGGAAGACCGCCTAGGATTCCAGACACTCCCCACTATGAAATCAAAACCGGCCATCCACCTCTCCGCTGCCTTTCGTGCTCTTATGCCTGCCACTTCCGGCCAATTCTCCGGGGTTCTTCTTGATCGGCGGGCGCGGGCTGCCACCCGCCACAGCTCGTTGACAGCCCCTGGAATTTCCCCGTCGGCACCGCAGTCGATCCAGTCGTGGGCGGCGGCTAGCGCCCGCAGCCTGCTCGCCGCCCTGCAACCCGTCGCCCGCTAACAGCCCATGGAAACCGTCCGTCTAGCATCCGCAAAGCAAGCCGCCCCGGCCAGTGTCCATCGCGTGCTTACCGGGGCGGCCGCTGGATGGGGCGACGCGCGGTTTCATCGAGCGGCGGTTAGGAAACTCAGCCACGCGTGTTTCTTCAAACGGCAGTGGCTTGATGATCGGGGCGGCGAGGCTCGCTACCTTCACCAGCACTCTAACGGCGATCCCCGCTGTGCCCGCGCCAGTTCCCCGCGGACCGCGCGGCACGGAATTGCAAACTGCTAGGGCAGATCGCCGCTCCGCAGTCGAGGCCCGCCAAGCGGTCATCCAAGCACGCGGCGCGGCCATCGCGGGTGAGCGCACCCGGACCGCTGCAGAAGTGACCACCGCCGGCGAGTTGGCGGGAGCCTACGAAGCGCTGTCCGGGCCGATGTTCCAACACCCCGGCACCAGCTTGTTCACGGCGGCCCAGCTCCGCCCGGACGTGGCCTCGCTTTACTCGCACCTCAGTGCCACCCAGCAAGGCAGTCTGGCTAGACGGTTAGTCGCACTCGACTCGCGAACGGCGGCAGTTGCAAATCGCGTCGGCGTCTTCCAACAACAAGCCCAACGCGCTTACGCCCATAGAACCTTTAACTGCAGTTTTACCGAACCCGCGAATCTAGCGGAGGCTAACCAAGTTTTTCCCGCCGACTTTGCGGCCAATCATTTCAGGGCGAGAACCCTCCTGCCGATCCGCCGCGCGGCGGTCACCGGTGGGACGGGATTGACCATTGAGGTCGAGGGTCGCGCCTCACTTCCCGATCAGCCGGCCAGAAATACTAGCCAGATTTTCAGTTCGGGGTCGGTGCCGCCAGACGCGACCCTCATCGCCAGTGGCCGGACGCAGTTGCCGAACCCAGCTCGCTACGCTTGGCGGGTCTCGCGCCGTCACGCCAGCACCGGCATCACCACTCTAACTTCCATCACCGAGCGCGTCGTGGCCTACCTGCATCACGGCAGCCTGGACGCCTCCGCGCGGGATCATTTCCAACGGCCCGAGTCGGACTCGCGGTTCTTTGCGACCTCCACCTTCGCCGCCGTCAACTGCGGCAGGAACGCCATGAGCACGTTTCCCAACAGCCCCCGTGTCCAAAAGGGCGCGTTGATCCGACTCGATCCGTTCAACCCGCTCGCCAGCATCACCGTGTTTCAATACAACCCGGAAACGCTGACGCGCACCCTCACGCCGCAGACCGGCGGCTCGCAGGGCGGGGCTTCCGCCTCGCCGGGCGACTCCATGCGGCTCGCCGGCCCACCGCTGGAGACGCCGCGTTGGGGATTTGAAAATGCCACCGCCATGCTTGACTCTAACAGCCGCTACGCCGCCCCCGAAATTCTCACTCACGCCACCACCGGCGGTAATGGCGAGCCGCGCCAGTTCCGCCACTGCGCCCGCCGTTTCCTGCCCGATCCAGCCGCTGGCACCACGCTGCTAGAGCACGCGGTCACTCAGGGCGACCGGCTCGACAACCTCGCCGCCCGCACCCTCGGCGATCCATTGGTGTTTTGGCGGATCGCCAATGTGAACCACTCCCTCGCGCCGGTTATGCCCGCTAGGGCGGCGTGCTGCGCACTCGCGGCTTCGTCGGCGTGCGCGGCGCGGGGCTTGAGAACGATGGATTCTGGTACGTGAAGCGGGTCACCCACACGCTGACCCGCTCGGAATACAGCCAGAGCTTCAGCCTCAGCCGCGAGGGCAGTGGTACCCTAACACCCGTCGTGATCCCATGAACGCGTTCTTCGGAAAATTCCGCGGTGTCTGCACCGACAACCAAGATCCGCTGCAAGTCGGCCGCATCCGGGCGCGGGTACCGGACGTGACTGACGACGATGAAACCGGTTGGGCGATGCCGTGTTTCCCGGCGGGCGACCAAGGCATGGGCGTCTTCGCGCTGCCCAAAGTGGGCGCGGGCGTGTGGATCGAGTTCGAGCACGGCAACCCCGACTATCCGATTTGCAGTGGCGGCTGGTTTAGCAATTTGAGCGAGCTGCCACCCGCGCTGCTCATCCCGCCGATGCTGCAGGACGACAAGATTTTACTTAAAACCGCTGGCGGCACTTCGCTGATGTTAGACGACACGCTCGGCACCGGCTGCATCATTCTCGAAACCGCCACCGATCAGAAAATCACCCTCGGCGTCACCGGCATCGAGATCGACAACGGCCAAGGCGCGAAGATCACCCTCGGCCCCGGCCCGCTCATCAACGTCAACAACGGGGCGTTAGCGAGTGCTGCCTGACTGCCGGAGCGGTGAAAGCAACCTTACGCGGTGCATATCCGCAGCTCGTCCCCGGCATGGTGTTAGTTCTGGCGGAAGTGGTCGGCCCGCGCGCCGTCACGCGGTGCGGCTGATCGAGGTGAACGGCGCGGTGAGCGACGTGAGTGTGGCGTGGGGAAACATCATCCTCTGCGACCACGGTGGCTCGCTGCCGGAGCGGGAAATTCTTGGCCAAGTGCCGAAGACCCACCCCGTTCTAACCCCAGTCGTGACGGACTGAGGGCATTGCGATGACAAGGACGCAACCACTGCGGCGGTTAGGTTTCGCCCACGGTTGAGACACGGCGGGCTGACCCACGCGATCCCGGCTCCAGTGCCGCAGCACCCGTGGCTGCCACCGGATTTCCCGGCGTCGCTGGCGTTGGTTCATGATACCGACGCGTCGATCCGCGCGGCCTTGCCGGCGATCTGGCTGCGCGACGGCAGCCGCCTGTGGTCGCCGCAGCGAGATCTCATTTCCAGCGCGGCCACCACCCCGGATTTTGTGGCGGAGGTGGACAACGACGGGCGGGCGGGGTTGCGCTTCGGCGACGACGTGAACAGAATGGCACCGGCGGAAGGCACGGTGTTAGTGGCCCGCATGAGGCAGGGCAATGGCACGGCTGGCAACATCGGCGCAGAGTCTATCAGCCAGACTTACGCGCCTGCGTTTTTCGATCCCGTCGGCTGGCTGGACGAGGAAACCCGCACGCTGCTGCTGCTAACCGCCAAGGACATCATCGAGCAAGTGACCAACCCGCTGCACGCGCACGGCGGCACGCTGGCGGAGACGATGGAAGAGGTGCGGCAATACGCGCCGCAGGCATTTCGCTGCCAGCGCCGCTGAGTCACGCCGCAGGATTATGCGGACCGCGCCGGTCAGCATCCGCTGGTCCAGCGTGCCGCAGCTACCCTGCGCTGGACGGGGAGCTGGCATACGCTATTTCTAACGGCGGATCGCAAGGGCGCACTACCGGTGGACGCCCGCTTCGAGGAGGAAATTCGCGCATTCCTGGAGCCGTGGCGGATGGTGGGACACGATCTGGAAATCGAGGCGCCGTCGTTCGTCTCGCTGGAAATCACGCTCCGCGTCTGCGTGGAGTCCGGCTATTTCCGCAGTCATGGGAAGCGGGCGCTGATGAAAGTTTTCAGCACGCGCGGCTTCTTTCACCCGGATCATTTCCACCTTCGGCGACTCAGTCTATCAGAGCGCGGTGCTCGCCGCCGCTCAAGCGGGGGATGGCGTGAAGCAGGTGGAGGCGACCGTCTTCCGCCGCCAGGGCGAGACTTCCGTGAGCCTGCCCGACGAACTAACCACTGGGCGTTTGGAGGAGTATCTCCGTTTCGGCCTTGAGGCCGGCCTTTTGCATCAACCCTAACATTTCAACTCCGCCGTTATGAAAGCCGATCTCACACGCGACACCTTCGATCCAAAAAACCAGTTCCGCCAAGTGCTCGCCCAGCAAGGCCGGGTGCAGCTCGATGCAGAACTCAACGAGCAAAGCGCCCTCGACGCCCGCCTCCACGACACGACCACCGCCGACATCGTGGGCGACTGCGGCGGACCCGCGGGCGGCGCGGCCTTCGGCATGAGTGCCATCGCAGGGCAGCCCGGCGATTTCCTGCTAGCCGCCGGGCGCTACTATGTGAACGGCAGCCAGTGCGAGTTGGAGCAGCCGGTGAGCTACCGGCTGCAACCGGATCTGCCAAGGCTTCCGCCGCTCCCCGCCGGGCTGCATCTGGTCTATCTGGACGTCTGGCAACGCCACCTAACATTCCTCGATAACCCGCTGCTGCTAGAAACCGCGCTGGGCGGGGGTGGACACCACCACCCGCGTGAAGTTTGTTTCACCGCCAACCTCCGTGGCGGAGCTGTTAGCACCGACGAAGACCCCGGCGCGTTGCACATTGTGGACATCCGCCTTGCGGGCACCCATCGCCGCTTGCTTCCTAACAACAGCGAGGTCCACGCCGCTATTTTCGCGAAGAGAATCACCGTGGAGTTGGACGGACTGTTGCACGCGACGAGCGTGGATGGCCCGAATTTCCCGCAGCAAGAACGGCTGCATCCGAACCCGGTCTGCTTTCTAACTGCCGAGTTGCCCTATCCATTTCTCCGCTCGGAAATGCAAGACGTGGGTGCGGGCGACTCCCAACTGCCCGAGGTGCTCGTGGGCTACCTACCGCTGATACTCCGCGCGAATGTGCAATCCCGCGAGACGACGCTGATGATCCAGCCTGCGGCCCAAGCGCTGGATTTCCTGAACCGCTATTTTGCTCGAGGCGTGAGCCACCTGCTAATCCGGGTGACACTCAAAGGAAACTTCATCTGGCGGAATACCGCTGAGGATGAACTCAAGCGCAACGGCCCCGCCGGTTGGTTAGATGGCGATGCCCACGGCGTGAGCCGCAGCCAGCATCCCA
>JAYWAR010000027.1:0-7258 GCA_043782285.1 Akkermansiaceae bacterium
GCTCTGGCTACGAATTTGGACTCCCGAATTCAAGCGTGAGTCCACCTTAAATTCATATTCGAGGACAAAATCACCGTAGTCACGCGCCGTACACAGAAATGAGTTCGGCGTATCAGGTGTCGCGGTACCGACGATGCAGCCATCCTCGACCACGTAGCTCGCTTTACCCCCGCGCTGAACCCAGCCCTCAAGGTTTTTACCATTAAATAGCTCTAAGTGGCTGTCCGCAGCAAAGCTTGAACTACATACAACAATTACAATGAAACAGTTACGAAGATAATCCATCAGCTAGATCGGTTTTGGCGTGTTTAAGACGAAGGAAATCAGCAGATTTTGCATGCCTCCTCGTAAGTCATACCCAAAAATCCCGCGCGAGTTAGACTCGGGCGGGATTTAGCTGATAAAGCGTAAGCTCAGACGCTGGCTTCGCTGACTTCTGGTTCTAGCTGCGGTTCGGGGCGCGTGGAAATGAAGTCGAGTTCTTCCGAGTCCACCTTCTTGACCACATTGACTGAATCTCCGGATTTGACATCACCACGCAGCAGCGACTCCGCGAGCGGGTCTTCGAGGAAACGCTCGACCGCACGGCGCATCGGCCGAGCTCCATAAGCAGGATCAAAACCTTTCAGCGCCAACAAATCGCGAGATTCATCGGTCAGCGTCAGCGCAATGTCCTTGTCCTTGAGCCGCTTGACTAGCTTGGAGACCTCGAGATCGACAATCTGGTTAAGGTCGACTTTTTCCAACATCCGGAAAACCACGAGGCTATCGAGGCGATTGAGAAATTCCGGTTTGAAGTAACGTTTTGATTCTTCGATAATTTTTTCCTTCATTCCGTCATGATCCGCCTCGTCCGCAGTCATCGCACCGAAACCGAGCGTCGTTTGACGTTTGATCGTAGAAGCTCCGACATTCGAGGTCATGATGATAATCGTATTGCGGAAATCGATTTTTCGGCCAAGTGAGTCAGTGATGGTACCTTCTTCCAGGATTTGCAGCAGCAAATTCATCACATCCGGGTGGGCTTTCTCGACTTCGTCAAACAGCACCACCGAATAAGGGCGACGACGAACCGCTTCGGAAAGTTGCCCGCCTTCTTCGTAACCGACATAGCCTGGCGGTGAACCGATCAAACGACTAGCGGTGAATTTTTCCATGTATTCTGACATGTCGATTTGGATCAACGAATCCGCATCACCAAACATGAACTCTGCCAAATTGCGGGCAAGGTAGGTTTTACCAACACCCGTCGGGCCGAGAAACAAGAATGAGCCAATCGGGCGGCGTGGATCTTTAAGGTCGGCACGGGAACGTCGCAGCGCCTTGGAAATGGCAATCACCGCTTCATTTTGACCAATGACTCGGCTCTTGAGCTCATCTTCCATCTTGAGCAATTTTTCAGTTTCCTTCTCTTCCATGCGGCGCAACGGAACCCCGGTCCACTTGGAAACCACTGCCATGATGTCATCATCCGTGACGGTGACGATCGTTTCCTCCGAGGAGGAACGCCAGCTCTTCAAAGTTTCTTCGAGTGACTTTTTCGCATGTTTTTCGTCGTCGCGAAGTGCTGCCGCTTTTTCAAAGTTTTGCTCGGCGATGGCGGCAACCTTGTCACGGTTGATCTGGACGATTTCTGCTTCCAATTGCTTAATCGAGGGTGGCCGAGTCATCGTCCCAATTCGAGCGCGAGAACCCGCTTCATCCAGCACATCGATCGCCTTATCAGGCAAAAAACGTGCCGTGAGATAGCGTGAGGTCAGCTTCACCGCCGCTGTAATTGCTTCTGGTGTGAACTTGGCCTTATGGTGAGACTCGTATTTTTCCTGGAGCCCTTGCAGGATTTTAATTGCATCATCAATCGAGGGCTCCTCGACTTTGACTTGTTGAAACCGCCGCTCCAAGGCGGAGTCTTTCTCAATGTATTTGCGATACTCGTTGAGAGTGGTCGCACCAACACATTGAAGTTCAGCGCGACTGAGGGCTGGCTTAATGATGTTAGAGGCATCCATCGCCCCTTCCGCAGAACCTGCACCGACGATGGTGTGAAGTTCATCAATGAACAGAATCACGTTTTTGACCTTCCGGATCTCATCCATGACCGCCTTGATCCGCTCTTCAAATTGGCCACGGTATTTGGTCCCGGCGACCATCAGCGCGAGGTCAAGTGTGATCACCTTTTTATCGCGGAGAATTTCCGGCACATTGCCCGTGGCAATTTCTTGGGCGAGGCCTTCGACGATCGCCGTTTTACCGACCCCGGCTTCGCCAATGAGCACCGGGTTATTTTTAGTACGGCGGCAAAGGATTTGGATCACCCGTTCGATTTCGCTTTCGCGACCAATCACCGGATCTAGTCCACCTTCGCGGGCGACCTTGGTCAAATCCCGACCGAAAGCTTTGAGCGCCGGGGTCTTGGATTTTGCCTCTACTCCGGCGTTGGTAGGCTGTGCTTTGCCTTCTTCCTCAAAAGGACCTTCTTCGGCATCATCCTCGTCGTCGTCGTCATCCTCGGCGTCATCGGGCGAGAAATTTGGATCAATTTCCGCAAGGATTTCATTGCGAGTCCGTTGGATATCGACATCTAAGCGCTTGAGCACCCGGGCGGCGACTCCCTCACCTTCACGCAGCAAGCCAAGCAGCAAATGCTCGGTACCTACATAAGAATGGTTCAGCGCTTTGGCTTCCTTATTGGCAAGCGCGAGCACTTTTTTCACCCGTGGGGTGTAAGGGATATTGCCAGCAGACTTCTGAGGTGGGCCGGAGCCGACTTCTTTTTCCACTTCCATTCTCACGGCTTCGAGCTCAAGGCCCATCCGTTCGAGGACATTGACGGCCACACCTTGGCCGAGCTTGATCAGACCAAGCAACAAGTGCTCGGTGCCGACATAGGAATGATTGAATCGGTCTGCTTCTTTACGAGCGAGAGCGAGGACTTGTTGAGCACGTGGGGTAAAGTTGTTCATGCGTCGCCGGGGTTAGATGGGTCAGGAAAATTGTTATCGTCTTTTGACGTGATACGATTATCAGGGGATTCTAGGGAATGCAAACGGCCGCGCAAAATTTCTGCGCGAATCGAGTCTCTTTCTTCAGGAGAAAGCTTACGGCCTGAATGGAGTTGAAGGTGAGCAGGCTGAATATCCATCAGCAAACTATCACAAAGCAACACCGTGGCTGGCGAGAAAAACCCAAGCGTGCCGCCGAGGCGCAACAAGGATAAGTGGTTGAGGGCTTCCTTCGAATCGATGATGTGCGAGTAACGCAGCACCCCGTAGGCCCGGCCAATTTTGTCAGCAACCATCTCGGGATCATCCTCCAGCAACTTTTCGCGAGCGTTTTGCTCGTGGTTGGCAACTTGAGAAATCACGCGCTCCAAGCGACGAATGATGGTTTCCTCACTTTCTCCAAGAGTGGATTGATTTGAAATTTGATAGAGGTTACCCAGTGATTCGGTGCCTTCGCCATAAAGTCCACGAACCGCCAAGCCAATTTTATTGACCGCTTGCAGAACTTGGCCAATTTGATCGCTAAGAACTAAACCGGGCAAATGTAACATCGCGGAAGCGCGCAAACCCGTGCCGAGATTGGTCGGGCAGGTGGTGAGATAACCCAGAGTTGGATCGAAAGCGAAATCCAACGATTCTTCAAGTTCCGTATCGAGTTCGGACAGCGCACTGAAGGCCGCCGTAAGTTGCAGCCCCGGGCGGATCGCCTGCATCCGCAGATGATCTTCTTCATTCAGCATTAAACTGAAGGTCTGACGGCGTTCAATGACCGCTGCCGAGCCTTCACCACGGGCAGCATGCTCACGCGATATTAAATGCCGCTCGACCAAAACTTGTTTCTGTACCGAGCTTAAATCGCCCAATTCATGAGAAAATGCACCTTTCATCGCGGGCAAAGCTTCCACCGCCGGACGCATCAATTCGAGGGCCGCGGCACGTTGGTCACGCTTGGCCCAGCCGGGAAACGGCTGGCGGCTCAAGTTCCGCGCCAAACGGATTCGCGAGGTCAGCACGGCCCCGTGCTCGCCTTGCCCACCCGTCATCCAGTCGGCGGGGTGCTTAATCAAAGTGGTGAAACGCATCATGGTGAACTAATGGGAAACGGACGCAAAGCAGTCACGATTGAGTTTCATTAAGGTGGTGGATTTCATCGCGGATGCCAGCGGCTTCTTCGTAGCTTTCAGAAATAATTGCCTGATCCAAACGTGAGCGAAGTTCTTCGATCCGCTGGTTGCGAAATTGTAAGGCCATCAGCCCCTCCGGCACTTTACCGATGTGAGAAGTGCCCTTGTGCATGCCGCGAATCATCTGCCCGACTTCTTCCTGAAAAGTGCTGTAGCAGTCGCTGCAACCAAAACGCCGGACACGTTTCAAATCATCGAGCGTGAAACCGCAAGTCACACATTTCTTGGGATTGGTAAGACTGACTGGCAAACTGCTGACGGTAGCGGTGCCTGGACCGCCCGGCAGACCGCCGAGAAGCAAGTCAGCTAGCGAAAATCCAGTCGGGTCGGTGACGCCGCGCTCTTTGGCACACTCGTCGCAGAGACAGACTTTTTTCATCTGACCCTCAACGAGTTGCGTGAGGAAGACGCTGGCTTTTTTTTCGCAGAAATCACACTTCATGGCTAAAACTAGGTAATCAATTAAGCAAAAGGCGTGCCGGTATTCATGGCGAGATCGTGGAATGCCGCTAGAAACCTTGCGGTGAATGGCCCGGGCTTGCCGGTGCCAATGATTCGGCGGTCGAGCGCCACCACCGGAATCACCTCCGCGGCAGTGCCGGTCAGGAAACATTCATCCGCCGTAAAAATATCATAACGAGTCAATGAGCACTCTTTAAACGGCACTCCCAGTTTTTCCGCAAGTTCAAGGATTACCGAGCGGGTAATTCCGTCGAGTGCACCATCGCAAATCAACGGGGTTAACAATGTGCCATTTTTCAACAAAAACAAATTATCGCCCGTGCATTCGGCGACGTAGCCTTGCTCGTTGAGCATCACCGCTTCGAGCGCGTTCGCTTGGATCGCTTCGACTTTGGCCATGATGTTATTCAGGTAGTTGAGTGATTTCACTTGTGGCATCAGCGCTCCCGGAGCGGGACGGCGAGTCGCACAAGTGATGATCGCGAGTCCATTTTGGTAAGTCTCATCCGGGTAAAGCTTGATGGTCGAGGCAATGATGAACATCGATGGCGTCGGGCAAAGGTAAGGATTGAGCCCAAGTTCACCGGCACCGCGGGTGATCACCAGTCGGATATAACCGTCATTCAAACCATTGGCCGCGACGGTTTCGCAGGTGTATTTACAAACCTCTTCTTGAGTCCATGGCAGATTGAGCACGATCGCTCGTGCCGAATCAAAAAGCCTCCGGATGTGCTCTTCCAGACGAAAAATCCGTCCATTGTAAAAACGAATGCCTTCAAAAACGCCATCACCGTAGAGAAGACCATGGTCAAAGACCGATACCTTCGCTTCAGATTCGTCCACCAACTTACCGTCGAGCCAAATTTTCATGTGAGATTCTTACGCAAGGGTAAGTGGATGCAGGCGCGTGGCAAGCGGGAGATTTGAAATCATGCAAGATCTTGCCCCCACCTCAACCCAAGACCCACTGCGAATATGGCCGCACCGCCAAACAGGAGTTGAAATAACATGGCTCGGAAGAAACCTCCTCGCCCAACCACGGTGGCAAAACTGGATCAATCGCTTCATCCATTAACTCGATCTCGGCAATCACCAAACCCGCATTTTCACCGTGAAAAACATCAATTTCCCAGAAATGCCCGGCGTAAAGCAACCGATAGCGCGTTTTGACGATCACCGATGGCAAGCACAGTTCCAACAATGCCTGCGCATCAACTCGCGGAATCGCGTATTCAAATTCCACCCGGGTGATGCCGCGAGTACAGCCTTTAACCGTAAACCAAGCATTTTCACCCGCCAAGCGCACCCGAACCGTGCGCTCCGGATCCTGTGACAGGTAACCCTGGACAATTTCTACTCCCACCGTCCCATCGCGCCACGAATCATCTCTCACCCGAAATTTTCGTTCAATTTCCACCGCCATCAGACAATCGATCGATTAAGGTTTCACCTCAGGCTCAGCGAGCGCAGACCAATCCACCGAACCGTGATCCAGCCGCTGAAGCTCACTGGCGTAAACAGCATCTTCATTTTTGGGGTCCAGCTCCGCAGAAAGCTGAATGAAATAACGAGCTAAGCATTGGTTTTCATCCCCCCCTTGCTTTTCCAGCAGTTGGCCGCGAGTGAGAATCAGCCGCGCTAATACCAGCGAATTGTAATTCGGATCAGTCACCTCCGGAACCAGCCCCTTGGACAATTGGAAATTCACCACCACCGCCCGCTTGTTGCGCGGCGACAACTGCAAAGCCAACGCCAAAGAACGACGCGCTTCCGCCAAAGACGCTGCCGAGGCTCTGCCCAAAGCCACCCGGTTCGACGCATCAATCGCTAAATCCGTGGCGTATTGATCGCGCTCCGTGTCGAGTAATCCTAGATTTTGACTGAAAATACTGGCTTGCACCTTCGGCGCTTCCCATTTGAACGGCTTCACCGCTGGTTCAGCACCCAACAACAAAGTGACACCCGAAAAAATTGCAATCCCTTGCCAAAAGCATTTCATTAAGATTAAGAATGAGAAAAGATAGATTCTTTGCAAGTGGCAATTCCCGAATCATCCCTCAAAAAATCTCAGCTTCGCACCCGCATGCGCCAGTCTTTCCGCGCAACCCAAAGCGACTCGCATCCCGCCTGCCTCGCTTTGGACCGCTGGCTACACGGCCACCCCGAGCTCCACACCCTCGCCATCTATTCTCCGCTACTCGGCGAAGTCGATCTCTCTTCCCTGCCTCGCCAACGCCCCGACTTACGCTGGCTCTACCCCAAAGTCCACGCCTGCCAACTCACCTTTCACTTCGGCAGCCAGCTCCTCCCCGGCGCATTCGGGATCCTCGAACCCATCGCCGACTCCCCCGCCATCGCCATCACTGAGATCGACGCCTTCATTTGCCCCGGTCTCGCCTTCGATCCCCGCGGCGGGCGGCTCGGTCGCGGCCGCGGATTTTATGATCGAGTACTCGCTCAAGCCCGACCCGATGCCCTCAAAATCGGAATCTGCTTCGCCCACCAATCGGTGCCTGACACCTTTGCCGAACCCCACGACATCCCAATGGATATCGTGATTTTTTAAAAAAATCCCCCTGCCTCCTGCCAGAAGCCCTGCCTATTTTGGAC
>JAYWAR010000028.1:0-2611 GCA_043782285.1 Akkermansiaceae bacterium
CAACTTCAACAGAACTCGGATCAGAAACATTCTCAAAATTGCCATTTTCTTTGAAAACCTCCTCCTCGGAGTCCTCGGAAATTAGAAACATTAACCACAATTTGATTTTCATTCGTTACAATCCATATTACCGGGTTGCGTAAAGGAGCTTTCCCCGCAAAACTGCGGTCTTTGAAATGACTTTATCCGCTTTACCCACACGTCAGGGAGACGCTCATCTGTGGCTAATTGCACTCGGATTGTCGTTGTTGCTTAACTCAGCACTCATCGGCTTTTTCGGTTTCATTTCCTTGAAAGCACAAATATTTCAAAAAACAAATTCCGAACCACCAGCGCTTACCAAAGAAACCATCATGGTGATTTTCCCCAATCGCACAGTTGTCACGTCCCGCCCTATCCCAATTAATCCAGCATCCCACCAAATTGGTTTTGCCAGAACCAGCGAGGATCAAACCGCAGCCGCGCCACAACACCCGCAATCAATCGGGGAACGCAATACGCAAGCGACCAGTGACCGCCTGGCTGATCCGACCGCACCGCCACTCCCTTCTCAGTCTGGAATCAACCCTAGAAACCCGCAAAATCTAGAAACGACGGCAAGTACCTATCAGGATGGCAATCTTGCCAATCAGTCAATTTCTCCTAAATCAACAGAGGCCCCAGCATCATTGTCTTCAACTAATACCGATCCAGCATTTGCCGCCAATACTTATATCGACGAAAAAACTGAAACTCCAAAAACAGACGATTCTCACTCCACTTCTTCCACTCGTGAAACCTTATTTGAAGGATCAAATCCAGTAGATATTTCAACACTCACCAGTCATGATCTTGAGATTAAACCTAAGGCAACTTCTCACGAGCAGCTCAAACAAACCAATCCAACTTCTGAAATTAGCGATTCACCAAAACCGACACCGCTAAAACCAAAACCACCAAAACCTATGACTGAACCGGGTTTTCGTGGTTATCGACAAAAAACTGCCATTGTCGGTTCAATATCCCGCACCGGTCGCAGCGCTTTAGACGTAGCCGATTCGCCACTTGGCCGTTATCAAGCGATAATCAGCCGTGCGATAGAACAAGAATGGCAGCGGAATTGTGTAAGACATCGAGATTTCATCACTCCTGGGTTCTTAACAATTCGATTTTTTGTCGAAGCCAACGGCCACATCCGCACCGTTCAATTTGTCGGCGATATGGAAACGGGAGAAGTTCAAAAAGGCTTTACCCTCAATTCAATCCGCGACGCAAATATCCCCGCAATGCCTGCCAATCTAAAAAAGAATTATGAAAAAGAGCCTCTCGAACTCATTTTCAATTTTTATTTTTAACTAAAGATCATGACTATAAATTATACATCCCTCCTCGCCACTCAGGAATTAAATACACTTCGCGTTGTCTGGGAATTCCTTCAAAAAGGGGGTGTTTTCATGATTCCACTTGGAATCACTTCCGTCGCGGGAATGATGGCAATCCTCTACAAATTTTTATCACTCTCTAGCCATCGAGTGATTCCCAAAACTCTCGTTCACGAGTTGACCCAATTTCAACCAAAAAACATTACCCAAAAATCAAACCCGAATTCTAAATCATTTCCACAAGGTTCAAGCACTCTCGCTCGACTCGTCTCAGTAGTACTCAAACACCAAGGTAAATCGCGCAGCGAAATTTCCCACGCCGTAGAGTCCGCAGCACGTGAAGAAATATTACATCTCCACGCAGGAATTGCCGTCTTGGATACAATTATTACCATTGCGCCATTGCTTGGACTTCTTGGCACAGCTTCCGGATTAGTGCGGATTTTTCAAGCACTCGGAGACAACTCAGACCATCTTGCCATTGCACGAGGAATCGCCGAAGCGCTTACAACGACTATTATCGGTCTTGCGATCGCCGTACCCTGTGTCATCGCTCACGGCTATTTCGTCCGTCAAATTGAAAAGTTAACCGCAAGATTAGAGGCTTTGTTAAGTCATTTTTCAACGGTTTGCGAAAAACCTAATTTAAACGCCTAATTCACGATGCGTTTTCATCGTCCTAAAACCACCCGGAGCCAAGTCGCGGTCATTCCGATGATCGATATTTTATTCGTACTGCTGGTGTTTTTCATTGTTTCAACCACTTTCAAAAAGCCTCGGGAAGTGCTTCGAATTGAACTCCCAACTGTCCACGAAATGCCGTCTGAGACAGTTGCTGATGTCCGTTCTATAATCGCTTTAGATTCTCGCGGTAATGTCACTCTTGACTCATTGGCTGTCCCCGATGGTTTACTTGAACCCTACTTGATCGCCTATCAGAAACAAAATCCTGGGCGTAAACTTGAGCTTGAGGCTGATAAAAATATCCCACTCGAAAAATTATTGAAAACTTGGGATTCCCTAACAAAGTCTGGAATTCAAATTAAAGATGTTCCTGCGCGGATCAAAGTGTCGAAATAACCCGGTATTAATTTCGATTCCTGAAACCGGGTATTTGAAAGGTTTCACCGTCGAAGTCATCGCCTCGCGATAATAGCCCATCCTCTTACCTAACGCGTTCAATCCAGTGGCGATTCTTCCGTCCTGGATCTGGCGGGCTACGATTCAATTCAAATTCACCCTCCTGTGGT